>JAHEHW010000102.1 GCA_024639745.1 Salaquimonas sp.
GGCTTTCGAGTGAAATGGAGGCGATGGCGGAAAATGGTTTTCGCTTGTCGCCTGAAACCGTGGAGCGGATCGGAAAGGCGGAAGCGCGCCATTCGCGCTGGGGCCATCTGGCGCTTTGGGTTATTGCCGTCCTCCTGGGCTGGGCCGTTTTTATCAGCTGACTTGAAGTGATTGCAATGATTGCATATTATGATTGCAATGCAATCTTACTAGTTTCGAACCATGGCAAGCATCACTATTCGCAATCTTGACGAAACGGCCAAGCGCCGCCTGCGAGAGCGCGCAGCGCGCAATGGCCGTTCCATGGAAGAAGAAGCGAGGCTGCTGATCCAGGAACTGCCGGTTTCCCGGGACGCTGATAGCAATGGCGCGACTGACGGCAACGAGCGTTTGCATGTTGCTCTGGAGGAGGAGCGATCGTCGGGGAATAGCTTTGCGGTAAATGACTATCCGGCCGCCGGTAAAAGGATTCTGTTGATAATTGGAGGTGGGATCGCGGCGTATAAGTGCCTTGATCTCATCAGGCGCCTGCGCGAACGTCGTGTCGAGGTGCGGGCCATCATGACAAAAGCGGCCCAGGAATTCATCACGCCATTGTCGGTGGGTGCGTTGTCGGCGCAGAAGGTTTTCACCGATCTCTTTGATCGAGAGGACGAGCAGGATGTCGGCCATATCAGGCTCGCGCGCGAGGCCGACCTGGTTCTGGTGGCACCGGCCACGGCCGATCTTATGGCCAAGATGGCAAATGGTCTAGTTGATGATCTCGCATCCGCTGTCCTGCTGGCAACGAGGGCGCCTGTTGTGGTGGCGCCGGCGATGAATCCCGCCATGTGGGATCATCCCGCAACCAGGCGGAATTTGGCTGTTCTGAAAGCGGATGGGATTCGCATCGAGGGTCCTGCAAAGGGCGAGATGGCAGAATCTGGTGAAAGCGGCACCGGCAGAATGGTCGATCCCATGATACTTGTGGATCTCATCGGCGATTTGCTTGATGACCGACCCAAACCCCTGGCGGGCAAGCGGGCAGTGGTCACCTCGGGTCCGACGCACGAAACGATTGATCCTGTACGCTACATCGCCAACAGATCCTCGGGCAAACAGGGCCATGCCATTGCCGCCGCCCTTGCCGCGCTTGGCGCCGAAGTCATTCTGGTTTCGGGACCCGTCACAATACCAGTTCCGCGGGATGTCGCGCTGGTCGAGGTGGAAAGCGCGCGTGAAATGCTGAGAGCTGTTGAGGCGGCTCTGCCCGCCGAAATCGCGGTCATGGTGGCAGCTGTCGCCGATTTCCGAATTGCGCGGGAGTCTTCTCAGAAGATCAAGAAAAACAAGCGTACCACTCGGCAGCCGCTCGAACTGATAGAGAATCCGGACATCCTGAAAACCATCGGCCATCACAAAAGACGGCCTTCGCTTGTGGTTGGCTTTGCTGCCGAGACCGAAAACCTGGTCAAGAACGCCCAAGCCAAGCTTGAATCGAAAGGCGCCGACTGGATCATTGCAAATGATGTCTCCCTGTCGAGCGGGGTTCGGGGCGGTGTCATGGGCGGCGATCGGAATTCGATCAGCCTGCTGACGAGAACCGGCATCAGCAAGTGGCCTGAAATGTCCAAGCTTGAGGTGGCGCGGCGCCTGGCAGAAGCAATTGTCGAAAGTCTGTCGACTTCTAGGGTCGAAGTTTAAATCCGTACTGCGCGTCGTGCCATACACTGGTTGTGCCCGTAGCTGCGCAATAACGTTGCGATACATTAACCCCTATTGGCGAAAATTATCCGTAATCTGGCGGTAATCGCCTGCCGATCAATGGCGTCACGGCGCACGCAATCAAGGGTAATCGGGAAAAATGCATCGATGCGGGAATGGACGATTACATCTCGAAACCGGTCTCCCCGGACCGCCTGACAAAGAAAGTTCAAAGCTGGCTGGGAAAAGTTGCTTTTGAACGCAGCGGAACAAATTAATCGCACTACGGGGTTGAATCCATTGGTATAATCAGCAACATCGGATTTGCTGACAATACCGGGATGCGGATCATGACTCAAGATTCTGAACGCCTAGATTTGAAAGATCGCCTGCGCATTGCTGTCGTGCGCTTGCCGCACTCCGAAGGCATCCAATTGCCGGGTTATCAGACCGCCGGAAGCAGCGGGGCCGATCTTCGCGCTGCATGCCCGGAAGATGCCCCGATCGAACTCCTGCCAGGCGAGCGCAAACTCATACCGACGGGATTAGTTGTCGAGCTTCCTGATGGAGTAGAGGCTCAGATAAGGCCCCGCTCCGGGTTCGCCTTAAAGCACGGGATCACCTGTCTGAATACGCCTGGAACGATCGATTGGGATTATCGTGGCGAGATCATGGTCTTGCTCATCAATCTCGGCTCGGAACCGTTCGAAGTTACCCGAGGCATGCGGATTGCCCAGATGGTTTTTGCGCCCGTGTTGCAGGCCTCTTTGTTCGAACAGAAGTTTTCCGCTGAGACGGAGCGGGGAAGCGGCGGATTTGGCTCGACCGGGCTTTAATTCTATTCGGGCACGATTTCCCCTTGCCAGTCGAAAACCTTTCCACTCGCGTCGCGATCAAGGCTCCCCAGCACCTGCAGGAGATATCCCGCAGACTCTTCCGGAGAAAACCGCTTGTATCTATTGTTACGAAACGGTGCCGACAAGTCCGTTTCAACGGTTCCTGGGTGTAGTCCAATAATGGCGGCTTGTTTCCGTTTGCGGGCGAGTTCGATCGATGCTGTGCGGATCAACTGGTTTAGCGCCGCCTTGGACGACCGGTAACCGTACCATCCGCCAATCCGATTGTCGCTGATGCTGCCGACGCGGGCCGATAAAGCCGCGAGAATGCCGCTGCCATCTCGCGGCAGCAGTGGCAGGAAGTGCTTGATGAAAATAGCCGGCCCGATTGTGTTGATGGCAAAGAGTTTCGACAGCTTTTCCGGATCAAGTTGGCTCCAGTCTTTCTCAGGCTGCAGTTCCTTGTCATGCAGTATCCCGGTCGCAAGGATAATGAGATCGAGCTGACCGGCAACCTCCTCAATCGCGGTTGCCGCCTTTTCGACGGTGGCTTCGTCTTCAAGATCGAGCCGCAGCCACTGTCCGTTGACCGGCATTGAAGCGGGTTGCGTCCTCGACAGTGAAAACAGGTGGTCGATAGGCGCGCCGCTTCGCGCGAGCTGTTTGATGAAGCCGGCGCCGATCCCGCCGCTCGAACCTGCGATCGCGATATTCAGTCCGCGTTCGGTTTTTGTCAGATTATTCAACATTTCTCTTTTCTGGGGCGGCAAACAGGCATATCCAGTGGCGTTCTTGTCGCAAGGTGAACAAAATGACCCTCGCCCCAATACTCGCATACGCGGTTGCGCTCGGCATCGCAGCCGGCATCCCGGGTCCGGGGGTAACTGCCTTGGTCGGCCGCTCCCTCGGCACGGGCTTCTTGGCAACGCTGCCGATGCTGATGGGGGTTGTCATCGGTGATCTGATCTATCTCACGGCCGCAGTCCTGGGCCTGGCCTTGCTTGCAAAGGCATTCGGTGCGTTTTTCCTGGCGGTAAAGCTGATAGGGGCGGGCTATCTGCTCTGGCTCGCTTGGCGCTTCTGGCGCGCCGGTGTCGCGATAAGCCCGGTCAGACGCGCATATGGAAAACGCGAAGCGCTCGCTTCTTTTTTGTCTGGGCTTTTCGTAACCCTTTCCAATCCCAAGACCATCGTTTTCTACATGGCGATACTGCCTGTCGTTGTAGACCTCAAATCGGTAACGCTTGGTGGATATGTTGCGCTGGTCGTCGTAACGCTTCTGGTATTGGTTGTTGTTATGACGCCATATATCCTGCTCGCATCGAAGGCGCGAAAACTGCTTGAGCGGCCCGCCATGCAGGCGCGGCTCAATCGTTTTGCCGCCGTGGTATTGGCCTCGACAGCAGGCTGGATTGTCGCCAGAGCGTGAAGGCACAGCGCAATTTGCGATATTTCCACCTGAAAATCGCGGTTGTCGCCCGGGAGAATTTGGTTTTCGGGCCCGAAATGCCTATATTTAAAAAGTATAGCGCTGGCTGATTCGCCGGTCGCGATCCATCCTTCTTCAAGACGGCGACAGACCGGAAACCTGCATGTCAGATACCCCAGAAATGACCGGTGACAACGACGCCGAGGACGGCAGCGCCAATGCCGCTTATGGCGCGGAATCCATCAAGGTACTCAAAGGTCTCGATGCGGTTCGAAAACGGCCCGGAATGTATATCGGTGATACCGACGACGGATCGGGTCTCCATCACATGGTTTACGAAGTCGTCGACAATGGCATCGACGAAGTGCTCGCCGGTCATGCCGATCACGTATGGGTCACCTTGAACCCCGACGGCTCCATTACGGTCAAGGACAATGGCCGCGGGATACCGACCGGCATCCACAAGGAAGAAGGAATTTCCGCTGCAGAGGTCATCATGACCCAGCTCCACGCTGGCGGGAAATTCGACCAGAATTCCTACAAGGTTTCCGGCGGTCTCCATGGTGTCGGCGTATCGGTGGTCAACGCGCTTTCCATCTGGCTCAAGCTCAAAATCTGGCAAAACGGCAAAATACACGAAATGAGCTTCACCCATGGCGTGGCGGATGATCCGCTCGCCGTCACGGGTGAGTGCGGTCCGTCCGAGACCGGGACAGAAGTCTCGTTCATGCCGTCGCCTGAAACCTTCTCCATGACCGAGTTTGATTATCGGACGCTTGAGCATCGCTTGCGCGAACTTGCCTTTCTGAACTCTGGCGCCAGGATTGTGATTACCGACAAACGCGGTACGGAAGATCTGTCCGAAGAACTGTTTTACGACGGCGGCCTTCAGGCTTTTGTTCGTTATCTTGACCGCAATCGCGCGCCGCTTATCGAGAATCCGATCTATCTGAATTCCGAACGGGAGGGGATAAACGTAGAGGTCGCTATTTGGTGGAATGACTCCTATCATGAAAATGTCCTGTGTTTTACCAACAATATTCCGCAACGCGATGGCGGCACCCATCTCGCCGGTTTCAGGAGCGCGTTGACCCGACAGGTGTCCGGCTATGCCGAGGCTTCTGGAATTCTGAAAAAGGAAAAGGTGACGCTTACCGGCGATGATTGCCGTGAGGGCATGACCTGCGTTCTTTCAGTCAAGGTGCCCGATCCGAAGTTCTCCTCGCAGACCAAGGACAAGCTTGTATCGTCGGAAGTCCGGCCCGCGGTCGAAGGCCTGGTCAATCAGACGCTGAACCAGTGGTTTGAGGAAAATCCGACCGAGGCACGCACCATTGTTTCCAAGGTCGCGGAGGCCGCAGCGGCCCGGGAAGCTGCCAGAAAGGCGCGGGAGCTGACCCGTAGAAAGGGTGCGCTTGATATCTCGTCCCTGCCGGGCAAGCTTGCCGATTGTCAGGAGAGGGATCCCTCAAAATCTGAGCTTTTTCTGGTCGAGGGCGATTCTGCGGGCGGTTCTGCCAAACAGGGCCGCTACCGCTACAATCAGGCAATTCTGCCGCTGCGTGGCAAGATCCTGAATGTCGAGCGCGCGCGTTTCGACAAGATGCTGTCGAGCCAGGAAATCGGCACGCTCATCACGGCACTCGGCACCTCGATCGGCAAGGATGAATTCAACATCGATCAGCTGCGCTACCATCGCATCATCATCATGACCGATGCGGACGTGGATGG
Organism: Salaquimonas sp.; assembly: GCA_024639745.1. Taxonomy (GTDB): domain Bacteria; phylum Pseudomonadota; class Alphaproteobacteria; order Rhizobiales; family Rhizobiaceae; genus Salaquimonas. The sequence goes on from JAHEHW010000102.1 coordinate 5,680, forward strand.
CGCTCATATCAGGACACTTCTGCTGACCTTCTTTTTCCGACAGATGCCGGAACTGATTGAGCGTGGTCATGTCTATATCGCCCAGCCGCCGTTGTACAAGGTTACCCGTGGCAAGACGTCGACCTATCTGAAAGACGAACGGTCGCTCGAAGAATACCTGATTTCCGGTGGCTTGGACGAGGCAAGTCTCGAATTGAGTTCGGGCGAAGTATTGACCGGCGAGGTGCTGCGGAAAGTCGTTGACGACGCGCTGGTGGTTCGCGGCCATTTGAATGCGATCCACTCACGCTATGACAAGGATGTGGTTGAGCAGGCGGCAATAGCCGGCGCGCTAAATGCTGAGTTGATGAGCGACCCTGAAAAACTTCTCGAAGCGGGAAAATATGTCGCGCGGCGCTTGGATATGATTGCCGAGGAAACCGAGCGCGGTTGGACGGCGGAATTGATGGACGAGGGTGGCTTGATGTTTCAGCGCGTCGTACGTGGCGTTCGCGAGGTCGCGGCAATCGACCCTGCGCTAATCGATTCGGCCGATGTCATCCGGATGGATCGCCTTGCTGCTTCACTGCAGGAAACCTATGCGAAGTCGCCGGTTCTGCATCGCAAGGACACCCAGAAAACGATTTCCGGCCCTCGTGCACTGCTCGTACAGATTTTCGAAGTTGGTCAGAAAGGCATCGCGTTGCAGCGGTATAAGGGACTGGGAGAAATGAACCCGGATCAGCTTTGGGAAACCACGCTGGACCCTGAAAAACGCACGCTCCTGCAGGTTAAGGTCAATGATGCGGCCGATGCCGACGATCTGTTTTCGCGCTTGATGGGTGATGAAGTCGAACCCAGAAAGAATTTCATCCAGGACAATGCGCTCAGCGTCGCTAATCT
>JAHEHW010000489.1 GCA_024639745.1 Salaquimonas sp.
TGATTTTCTAGTTTGGCGATCACGAACATTTTGGGTCGTAAAATAAATTCCGCGGAGAACGGCGAATGATTGATTTTTATTCCGATACGCAGACCCGCCCGACGCGGGCAATGCGAGAGTCAATCCTCGATATCGAAACCGGTGATGAGCGCCACGACGAGGACCCAAAGACCCTAGAACTGTGCGAAAGGGTGGCTGGCCTTTTTGGCATGGAAAAGGCAGTTTTCCTGCCATCGGGCACGATGTGCAACGAGATCGCGATTGCCGTGCATTGCAAGCCGGGTGACGAGGTAATCTGTACTAGGGAAAGCCATATCATCTTTGCCGAAAGCGGCGGACCCGCTGCCTTGTCCGGCGTCATGATGCATCCAATTGATGGAGACCGCGGCATGCTGACCCCCGAGCAATTGTCTGCCGCGATTCGTCCGCGCTCTTCTCATGCGCCGCGCAGTCGTTTGCTTGTCTGCGAGCAAACCGCGAATTTGGCCGGGGGTGCTATCTGGCCGGCGGAACAGTTGCAGGCGGTGTCGGAGACCGCGAAAACTGCAGGTCTTGCGACGCACCTCGATGGCGCCCGCATCCTCAACGCGCAGGTCGCAACCGGCACTCCTGCGACCACCTATGCGAGCGGGTTCGACAGCGCGTGGATTGCCTTTACGAAAGGTCTTGGTTGCCCGGTTGGAGCGGTGCTCGCTGGCAGCAGAGAATTCATTGAGGAAGCATGGCTATTCAAACGCCGATGGGGCGGAGCCATGCGCCAGACCGGCGTGCTGACCGCTATGTGTCTTTATGCGCTTGATCACAATGTGGATCGACTGGCCGACGATCACGCGCTGGCAAGGAAAATCGGAACCAGACTAGAAAGGATGAAGGGGGTCGCCGATGTCCTGCCGGTCGAAACCAATATCGTTATTTTCGATCTCTCACCGAAACTGCCGGAAGCAAGGGATGTCGCCTCGTCGCTGCGCGCCCGAGGTATTACCGTAACCGTGGTCGGAAAACGCCGTATCCGGATCGTTACCCATATGGGGGTTGGGTCAGCGGAAGCGGAAATTCTTATTTCCGCGCTTGAGGAACTTGCCGGTTAATCACCGGCCGGGAAGGCAGGATCTCATACGGCTGCAACAAACCAGACTCATTTCGCCAAGACGCGGGCTCTGAAAGTATGTCTGGGATGGGACGCTACTTCCTGCGAGGGGCCATATTCTGCTGTTGGTTTCACATCTCTTAGCAGGTCTTGGTCGGCGCGGTTCCTGAGGGCGGTATTGATGCAAGAGAAATGGAATTGGAAAAACATTTTCGGATGCATAATTCTTGCCCCGGCCGTTATCATCAGGAACTGGCTAACTGGCGAAGACCTGTCGCCTAGCAGTTGGCGAGATAAACCGGAAATCCGCTTCTATCCCGGAGGCGGCTCATAGTTCAGCCGGGCGTGAAACCGGGCAAGTTCCCGCCCGGTCGATTCTTGTCCGCAAAATGTTGCGACATAGCCTGGAACGCGGGCCATGCGCTCATCTTTGTACTCTCTCACCTGCATCGAAATATATCCGATTTGGGTAAGATAAACCGTGCGAGCGCGGACATCTGCTTCGCCAGTCTCGAAACCGAAACGTTTGAAAAGCTTCTTGATAGCCAAAAGCCGCTCTTCGTCGGCCGCATTCACGCGTTCGGCCACCGAACGGGACTGATGCGCCCAGCTTCGGATGGCAAAATCGAGTTGCGGTTCGAATAATGTTTCATCATGGAAAACGACTATGAGATTGAGGACCCCTTCCGTTATCGTATCCGCGTAGGCGCTGCAGGCATCGAGGAAAGCGCCCGTGTTTTTTTCTTCCCATTCATCTAGAAGCGCCTCGAGAAGCGCGTTGTGATCTTTGAAAAACCAGTAGAAGCTGGTGCGTGCGATATCGAGTCGACTGGCAAGCGATTGTATTTTCACGGCCTCTAGGCCGGTATCGATCAGTGCTTTCTTGGCCGCCTCAAGCCATACCTCGCGCGAGCCGCGCCAGCCTGCGGGTCTATCGGTATGTTCCG
>JAHEHW010000490.1 GCA_024639745.1 Salaquimonas sp.
AAAGTGTTTTTCCAGAATAACGAACGCGAACACGATGACCAAAAGCACCAGCGACAATTGCGCGGCCCCCGCGAGACTCGACCGATTGAGCCACGTGTCGAAGATCGAGAAGGTGAGGGTGCGAACGCCCAGATACTCGACCGCGCCGATGTCATTCAGCGTTTCCATCAGGGCCAGAATGATGCCAACGGCGATCGCCGGCCTGGCTGCGGGGAGTCCTACCCTGAAGAAAAGTCGCACCGGCCCCGCGCCCAGCAAGCGCGCCGCATCCAGCAATGCCAGGCCCTGATGCCTGAAGGATAGTCGTGCCGGCAGATAGACATAAGGAAACAGCACGAGGCTGATCAGAAAGATCGCTCCCCCGGTACTACGAATATCGGGAAACCAGTATTCGCGTGACGTCTGAAATCCTGCGAGTTCGCGCAATGCGCTCTGGAGTGGGCCGGTGTAATCCGCAAATTCGCCCCAGGTATAGGCAGCGATATAGGTAGGTATCGCCAATGGCAGAACGAGAGCCCAATCGTAAATTCTTCGAAGCGGAAAATCGTACCGACAGACAAGCCATGCTGGCACCGTTCCGATCACGAGCGTCATGACGCCAACGCCGGCCAGCAGCGTGACAGTCGTCAGCGTGGAGGCAGGCAGGACATTCGCAAGAATATGAGGCCACATACCGGTGCTGTCGCCGGTGGCTCGCCAGCCTATCGCAAGCAGTGGCACCAGCGCTAGGGCGAGTATGAGCGCTACGACGATGGACCAGCCGCCGGGGCGCCGCGTCTGCGGTCGGGCATTGGCCGGGGCGTCCTCTTTGTCGCGTTTTGGCATCGTTGTATCCATGCCCGCTATTGGCCGCAATTCGCCGTGTCGGTCAAGCCGACTTTATGACCGCGATATCGGATCAGGAGCGATTTTGTTAATCGGCGAGAACGCGCTGAGAAGGAAATTGGATATGCGCGATGGTGCCTTCGCCGGGTTCGCTTTCGAGTTCGAAATAGGCTCTGTTCGCCTCAACCAGCGCCTTGGTCAGCGGCAAGCCGAGCCCGCTACCGCCGCCGCGTTCCATTCGGTCATCGCCCAGTTGCGAGAACGGCTCCAGAGCCCGCGCAAGCTCTGCTTCCGTCATTCCGCGTCCGGTATCTCGAATGCGTAGGCCCACTTCTCCGTTTTCCTCGAAAATCGTCGAGACAATCACCTGGCTGTTTCTTGGCGAATGTTTGATCGCGTTTGAAACCAGGTTGAGGATGATCTGGCGAATGCTCCTGGCATCGGCAACGACCTTTGGCACTGCGCGCGAAAGCGATGTGCGGATGATGATCCGTTTCTCGTTCGCCTGAGGTTGCAGGAGGGCTACCGTTTCTGCCGCCAGCTGGTTGAGATCTACCGCCTCGTAGGAAAGTTCGAGCTTGCCGGCTTCGATCTTTGAAATATCCAGCAGATCGTTTACCAGGTCGAGGACATGAATGCCCGAGCGGTTTATATCTTTTAGATATCCCTTGTACCGGTAGTTATTTATCGGCCCAAAGCGCTCGTCGATCATCACGTCCGAAAATCCGATAATCGCGTTCAGGGGCTCCCGGATTTCGTGGCTCATGCGGGATAGAAACTGACTTTTCTGCTCGCTGGCGGTCTCTGCGCTTCGCCTCGCTTTGACAAGTTCTTCTTCGGATTTTTTCCAGCTGCTGAGGTCGCGGAGCACGGCGCATATACGATCGGTCTCGCCGATTTTGCCGAGCGTGAGGAACAGCGGGATCATGCCGCCTTTCGCCTTGTGCCCGAGAACTTCCTGTCCCTGGTTCATGATGCCGGATATGCCGGTTTCTGCGAGATTGCTCAGGTATTGCTGAACCACCGGCTGGCTTTCATTTGCAAACAGCGCCTTGAAGGGGGAGCCCTGCAACTCGCTCAGACGTCGATTGAAAAGCGCTTCTCCCGAGGCGTTGATCGACTCGATGCGGCCATCCCCGTCTAGCACCAGAATACCGTCGGCTGCCGTTTCCAGTATATTTTCCAGTTCGGAAACACGGA
>JAHEHW010000491.1 GCA_024639745.1 Salaquimonas sp.
AATCGCTCGACCAAATACCGAGCAGGACCACCGATGCCACATCCAATATCAACCAGGTGGTCACCTGCCTTGATCGGAAGAGCATCAGCAAGCTCAATTGTGGCTGGAAAGCCGCGCGCATGGAAATGGTCGACAGGCGCCAATTGCTCGATGGTTACGGTCTCCGGCGAGATCGAAGCCGCTTTCATCGCCCCCATCACGCGGCTGTAGACATCGCCTTTTGCCCAGTGATCAGCAACAGAATTGGTCATCAGATATCCTTCAAATTTCGATCAGTGAACCGGCACCGGGTCTATCATAACCGAACTCGGTTTGAAGGCGCGCCTGGATGTCAAAGGACACGCAGTGCACGGGCAGCAGGCGTGGAATCCTTTCGGCTTTTAACCACTCTATTGTCTCGTCTACGGCAGGGTTCTCTTGGTGAACCAGATGAAATCCTCCGATGACAGCATGCAAATCCTGGCCAGTTATCGATTTCGCGTAGGCGCATATGTTGCATATTCCACTGTGCGAGCAGCCAGTCAAAACGACCGCACCCTTGTCGGTCTTGAAGGCAAGGGCTGTGTCGTCCTCCATCGGGTCTTCATAGTAGTAACCACGCTCGAAGGGTACGACCCTCGGAATTTGCCCCAGGAAAAATGCGCCGGGCGCGATTTCGAAGGGCTCCGCCGCCTCAACAATTTCAAACTCTGAGCGAATCTTCTCTTCAATCTCGGAATACTTGTGAGGAAGGTGGCGATCCGGTGGTTCAATGAACGGGTCAAGTAGCGCCGTCATAACCCGCGGGTGAATCACAAGCCTCTTTTTTTCATTGAAGGGATGGAAGAGAAGCCCGCGAGAGTGGTCACTATGAAAATGAGACAACGCGATGATGTCGGCGGTTTCCAGATCGATGTTTGCCGTTTCGGCGTTGCGGCGCCAGACGTCTGACCAACCGGCGTCAAATAGGATATTCGTTTCTTCGTATTCAACCCAGGCAGAAAACCCGTATTCGGCCAACCAGCTTAAATCGGAGGCAAGGTTCTCGTTCAAAAGCTGGATTTTCATGGTTCGAACTCCACCAGATCTAGTTAGCAACCACTAGCAGAATTTCCGAAGAATCGCGACGCTTGCGCGAATGCGGGACCTAGCTTCCGTAATCTAAGCGATGACGATCCCTTCGATCTCTATGAATGGTTGCTCAAAGCGAATGCAAAATGACGCAAGCAAGTTAAGGAATTCTTCGAGCGAAATCCCTCTGTCGCCTGCTATAAACGTTTACCGTTGAAAGACGCGCGCGTTCGTGTCGCTTGCGAATACGCGAAATGGATATGGATAACAGACCGAGTGAAGAGGACATCATGGCGGTAGAACAATGGGATAAATTCGTTACGCAAACTGATCAGCGCATGGCAAGCATTCGGAAGGCTATGCCTGATGCGGCAAAAGGCTTTGCAGAGCTTGCTAAGGCAGCAATTGCGCCGGGCGCGCTTGATTCAAAGACGAAAGAATTGATAGCGCTGGCGATCGGAATAACGGCTCGCTGTGATGGCTGTCTTGCCTATCATGCGCGGGCAGCTGCCAAGCTCGGGGCAACTCGGGATGAAATCGTCGAGACTATTGGCGTATCCGTTTACATGGGCGGCGGCCCTTCAATGATTTATGGCGCTGAAGCCCTTGCTGCTTTCGACACCTTCAAGGAAGCTTGAATCGAGACGCGGGAATTTTTCCGCCACTGTTTTACTGCTTTTCAGAATTTGGTTAGGTCAACCTAAATAATCGGGTTGACCCATATATCGTTTGGTGAGTTCGTCGACGGGGTCAAGAGTGCACGCCATCACCGTGAGTCAACGTGAGTCAAAAGGCCGTGCCGAGGAGAAAAAATGACAAGATATAGTGGAAATGTCTCCGGCGCTGCTGCCTACTATAACGATGCCGATGTCGCGGATTTTTATCGGCTTTGCTGGGGCGGTGAAGATATCCATATCGGCAAATATGATACGGGCGATGAGACCGTAGCAGAGGCTTCGTCTGCTATGACT
>JAHEHW010000492.1 GCA_024639745.1 Salaquimonas sp.
CGCTTCCGGCGATCGATAAAATTGAAAGGCGGAAAATCGGTGGTCGTCAGAAAGCGCAAACGAGGCAAACTTCCGAGATCGGGCCTGACATAGCGCTCATTGGAGTCCCAGAAATTCGGAATATAGATGTCCTGGGACCGTGCGCTGCCCGTCGAAACCGCCATTGCAAAACCGCAAAGGGCAAGAAGCACAAACAGGTTCTTGTTTAAGAAACGGACTTTCATTCGATGAACCGTAAACCTATAGTTCTGGCACCAACCTGCTCTCCGTTGATATCAGCGAGACAGCATTTGCCGAAAGGTTGGTTAGCAGGTTGGCGACACAAGGAAAATAGCCGAGATTCGGCAAAGCTTCAAAGATCAGCAAAGCGTACCGAGGCTCGTTGACCGGCGCCGGGAAATTCCCCGCGCGCTGAACCATCCCGCAGCTTGACGATTGGTTTTGTGTAAAGGTCATTCCGAAGCACCGGCAGGCAATCGTTCTTCTTTACAAACTGAGTATGGTGGTCCTCGCCCTAAGCGCCCTATCCGGGCTATGTGATCAGCTTTGCAATGGCAATTTCGACGACTTTTTTCTGGCTGTTGTCCTCTTCCGCTCATCCATTCTGGCCAGCTATGCGCCCTCGCCAAGATATTTGCAGTCGCCAGAGGTTCCGATGCCGGACGGCAAGGCTGGACTAAGCGGTTTTTGTCGCGCTCTACAAGGAGAGTGATCAGGCGGCCGCGCTGATCAGATCTCTCGAAGAGCTTAAATGGCACTATGGTCGCAAGTGCGTCTTTCTTGCTTGCGAGGCGCACGATATCGAAACGATCCGTGCAATCGCGCATATCAAGTTGCCCGACGATTTCGGCCGCGTCATCGTTCCACCGGGTCACCCGCGCACCAAACCGCGAGCCCTTATTCACTTGCCTATGCGGCCTAGATAGCGACTTCCTGGTAAACTATTATTCGGAGGATCGGCCATATCCACAGAGCTTCACGAAGCCTATCAGACATTCTCGAAGGCCGACGACAGTCTTGCCTATCTTCAAGCCCCACTTGCAATCGATAACGGGCGAAATCAACTGGCTGACCCGAATGTTCTGCATCGAGTATCAGACGCTTTTCAGCGTTGTTCTGCCAGCGCTCGCCCGCTGGAACGTACCTGTCCCTCTCGAGGAACATCCAATCATTTCAAATTCGATACTTTGATGAAGGTAGAGGCCTGAGATGCGTACAACGTAACCGAAGATGCCGACCTTGGCATTCGGCTGGCGCGTCAGGGCTATCGTGTCGCAACGATCGGCATACCGCCTATGGGGAAGCGCACTGTCGACCAGGTTCCTGGTTCCGCCATCGCACCCGATGGCTGAAGGGATGGTGCTAGACCCTGCTGGTGCATATGCGTCAACCCGAATGCCTGGCCGGAGATCTTGGCTGGCGGGGCCATCTCGTGTTCTATCCGATCCTGACGACGACGATCTTTTCCCCCATGGTACATCCGATATTTCTGGTGTCGTTTATCCTCCAGAGGGCGAACTATTTGGCCGAGCCCGGCGGCAAATGGCAGGAGCAATGGCGGGCCGGTCTTGCCAACTTCAATCTGGTGGCGGGCTACACGACCTATGGCGTGATGGCCATGGCGACCACCTCTCGAAAGGAGTTCGCCGTCAGCCGTTGGTGGCTGTGGACGTTTCCGTTCTACTGGTTATTGATATCGGCGGCCTCCTGGCGCGCTGTCCTTCAGCTTTTTACCTGTCCTCATACATGGGAAAAAACCGTACATGGCCTGAGCAAGCGAGAAACACCGGACCAGAAAATCAGCGGAAGTGTTTCGACAGCTTCAGGCCTTGCGCCTGATAGTTCGAACCGAGGCCGTAACCGTAAACCCGATCTGGCCTTTCCAGCATGGCCTCGTAGACAAGGCGACCTACCAGTTGGCCGTGCTCGAGGATAAACGGCACTTCGTGGCTGCGAACCTCTAGCACACCCCGCGCACCCTCGCCGCCGGCTTCGATATTGCCGAATCCCGGAT
>JAHEHW010000493.1 GCA_024639745.1 Salaquimonas sp.
GACTCCCGACCCCAAATCGCAATGACAATATGCCCTGGCACGCCGGTCTGCCGCTCCAGCGCCGCAAGCAGTGTATTATGCTTGCGATAAAGCGGTCTGCCGCCATTCACTACACCAGCGATGATGTTCTCCGCGAAGTATCTTGCCGGAGACCGAAACTCCGCTTGATGCTGCTTTTGCGGGAGCTGCTGCTTTTCGCCGGGCAAAACCAGATCCGGCAGTTTCAGATTCGGATTTACTCCTGAAAAGGCAGTATTGAATGTCAACTGGGAAATGCCTCGGGAACGGGCCTCCGGCCAAAGGTCGTTTTTCAGCCAGGCAGTAAACTGCGCATCGATGGGCGCTTGCGCGAATGAGGCCACGAGTGACAGCAACGTCATCGTGCCGGCAAGAGAAAGGTAAGAAAGGCCTCTCGAAATTGACTTGCGCAAATTTACCAATAGCATTTGTCTGACCCTGCAAACCCGTTACGAATCGTCTTTCAGTTTGGCCGGAATAAGACCAGGCGGCACACGCCGTGGCATCAGCGAGGCGGAATCGAATAAGTTGCGGTTGCTTGTGCGATCATGTCGTCATGACCATCCGAGTAGATATGAATTTCACAAACACAAAGCCGCTTGCCCAGTTTGACCAGTCTGCCATGAGCGAGCAGCCTGCCGGGAATCGGCTTATTTAGAAAATTGATGCTCAGATTGGTTGTCACCGCAAGGGCGATCTTGCCGATATGGGCGAGGATCAGAAGATAGGCAGTAATATCCGCCAGAGCGAACATGGTCGGTCCGGAAACCGTTCCGCCCGGGCGGATATGGTCCTCCGTAGTGGTCATCGAAACTTCTATGCCACCCGGCTTGATACTTTCGACTTCCCAATTGTATATATCCGCCTGGGAAAAGACCTCCCGCATATAATCGGTCAGTTCTTCTGGCGACAGAACGGGGAGGTAACTCATTCCATTACCTATCTGCTGGCCTGTTCGGCTTTTTCATTTCTTAAGCTTCGTGCGAATTGCAACGCGACTGTCAGAGCTTCACGGTCAATGCCAGTTGAATATCCTTTTTCCTCCAGGAAGGCGACCACGCTCTCTGTAGCCACATTTCCCGCAGCACCGGGCGCATAAGGGCAACCGCCAAGACCGCCAGCGCTTGAATCAAAGACCCTAAGACCCCGCTCAAGGCTGGCCTCGATATTCTCGAGCGCTCGGCCGCTCGTGTCATGATAATGACCCGCAAGACGATCGGGTCCGATTTCGTCCAATACCGCTTCGAGCATCCGATCAATGGCTTCGGGCGTTCCTTTTCCGATCGTGTCGCCCAAGGAGACTTCATAACAGCCAAGGTCGCGTAACGCTGCAGCGGCAAAGGCAACATTCCCGGCAGGCGTGGGACCATCGAACGGACAGTCGGTGACACAGGACACATAGCCCCTTACCGGGGTGCCGTCCGCGGCGGCGGCATCGGCCAATCGCCGGTTTCGCTCAAGCGATTCCGCTATGGTGCAATTGATGTTCGCCTTGCTGAAACCTTCGGAGGCCGAAACGAAGATCGCGACTTCGTCAGCCTCAGCTGCGTGGGCTGCCTCGTAGCCTTTCATATTCGGCGTCAAAACCGCATAGCGGGTGCCTGGTCTGCGACTTATCCCTGCCATGACCTCAGCATTGTCGGCCATTTGTGGCACCCATTTCGGGGAAACAAAGGCTGTTACCTCAATCTTCCTGAACCCACAGTCAGAAAGCAGATCGACCAACTTGATCTTGTCGCTCCCCGGAATAAGCCGCTTTTCATTCTGTAGGCCGTCGCGCGGGCCAACTTCGAAGAGCGTGACATCAGGCTTTTCCATCAACATCATTAAGCCTCCTCTTCGAGCGCAATCAGCAAAGCGCCCTCGGCGACCTGGTCGCCTTCGACCGCGAGGATTTCCGCAATTACAGCATCCCGCGGCGCGGTCAGCATGTGCTCCATCTTCATGGCTTCGACCACGATCAAGGATTGCCCCTTGGACACACGTTCGCCCG
>JAHEHW010000103.1 GCA_024639745.1 Salaquimonas sp.
CGCTTGCTGATGCTGGCTGTCCGCATCTTCAATGGATTTTGCTTCATCCGGTGCTGGGATGGGCAGGGCCGCTGAATTCTCAGACCATCGCTTGATCCGGAGTGCTACCGGTTTGCAAACCGATAAAAAAATCCGCCGCCGGACTTATCGGAGGCGGATTGAAAACTTGATGAAGCTGGCGCGTATTAGATGCCAAGTCCTTCGTATTTTTTCTTGAACCGCGAAATGCGACCACCGCGGTCTATCAGGTTCTGGTTGCCACCGGTCCAAGCCGGATGCGATTTCGGATCAATATCCAGATTCAGCGTGTCGCCCTCCGACCCCCAGGTCGAACGCGTCATATATTCCGTGCCATCGGTCATCACGACCTTAATGGTATGATAATCAGGATGAATATCTTTCTTCATGACCAGTTTCCTATTGATGCCTGTATGGCCTGTCACGACATTTGGTTGCCCGTTATGAAAACGCTCAGGGTTCCCCTGATCGATTGTCAAAAAATATCGCCTGACCGAAAACATATTGCGCCGCAAGATGCTCCGCGGCGCACTCGGCAGTGCACATACACAAAACTGATGCTGGAGACAAGTCTGACAGAGCAGATTCCGTTCTCGGCAGTCTCTTTGACGATCGAAACCGCAGCTGGACGGTCAATTGGGCGCTCCACCCTTGTCTATCGGGCTCACTAGCGCTACAGGCAAGGAACGGAGAGACAAGAACACAAAGCGCGAAAGCGCCGATCCCGGATCCGCGAAAAGTGACGAGTAATTCCACCGAAAACATGGAAAAGCCAAAACGGCGGCTGCGGCCCCTAGCCTATCTTTGGCCCTATCTGAAACGCTACAAGCTTCGTCTTGGGGCGGCAATCTTCTTCCTGTTTCTCGCAGCAGGAACGACGTTGACGCTGCCAGTTGCGGTTCGCAATGTGATAGACCGCGGGTTTATAGAGAACAATACAAGCTTCATTGGCAACTATTTCACCGCCTTGATAGGCGTTGCGGCATTGTTGGCGATTGCCAGTTCCTGCCGATACTATTTTGTTATCTGGCTCGGTGAACGGGTCGTATCCGATGTTCGCAAGGACGTCTTCGAAAAGGTCGCGAGCCTCTCGGCCTCCTTCTACGACACCGCCAAATCAGGCGAGATCATTTCGCGGCTAACGGCGGACACCACACAGGTGAAATCGGCCGTGGGGGCAACCGCCTCAATGGCATTGCGCAATACGATTCTCGGCATCGGCGCCCTTGGCGCGATGGCCTACACATCGCCACGACTGTCGCTGATCGTAATTGCCGCAATCCCGCTAATCGTCTTTCCGATCGTCGCTTTCGGCAGGGCTGTCCGGCGCCGGTCGCGCACCGCTCAGGACAAACTCGCACAGGCGATGGCCTATGCAACGGAAGCGATCAGTTCGATCCGCGTCATTCAGGCATTTGCGATCGGTGGATCTGCAGCCCGAGATTTCGACGACACCGTGGAAACCGCTTTTGGTGCGGCAAGGCAAACCGTGGGTGCGCGTGCCCTACTGACAGCCTGCGCTATTTTCCTGGTTTTCGCGAGCGTGATCACCGTGCTCTGGATAGGAGCCCAGGATGTTATGAATGGCTCGATTACGCCGGGGGTTCTGAGTCAGTTTCTGCTATACGCAATTTTTGCGGCCGGATCGCTGGGAGCCTTGTCGGAGGTTTGGGGTGAACTTTCACTCGCAGCAGGCGCTGCGGAACGCATCACCGAGTTGATGGCCGAGGAGCCGGAAATCAAGGCTCCTTCCAAACCGGTTGCGCTCCCGAGACCGGTCCGGGGCGAGATATCGTTTGACGGCGTCAGCTTTTCCTATCCGGCAAGACGCGACGAGACGGCACTCGATCATCTTTCGTTTACGATCAAACCAGGAGAAACGGTTGCCATAGTCGGCCCGTCCGGCGCGGGCAAATCTACCCTGATCTCACTGATCTTGCGTTTTTACGATCCTCAATCGGGAACTATCCGTCTGGACGGCACGGACATCCGCGATCTCGACCCGGAAGAACTGCGTCGGACCATTGCGATAGTGCCCCAGGATACGGTCATCTTTGCCGCCTCTGCGCATGACAATATTGCGATCGGCAAAAAGGACGCGACCCGGGAAGAGGTGATCGAAGCGGCGAAGGCCGCGAGTGCGGACGATTTTATTATCCGCGGGCCGAACGGATATGATACCGAGCTTGGCGAGCGGGGGATCATGCTTTCCGGCGGCCAGCGGCAACGCGTAGCAATCGCCCGAGCAATACTCAAGGATGCACCGGTATTGCTGCTAGACGAGGCAACAAGCGCGCTTGACGCGGAAAGCGAACGCCTCGTCCAGCAGGCACTCGACAGGATGATGCCTGGCCGTACGACCATCGTGATCGCTCACCGCCTGGCAACCGTACTGAAGGCCGACCGCATCCTCGTGATGAACAATGGCCGTGTTGTCGAGGAGGGCACTCACGAAACGCTCAGCCGTAAAAAGAACGGTCTCTATGCCAAGCTTGCCAGCCTGCAATTTGACAATGCGCAGCTGAAAGCGGCAGAATAAAAATAACCGTTGGCGCGGTTTAAGCGCTAGGATTATCGCTCAGTGAGCTTCAGTTCGATGCGACGATTCTGGGCACGCGCTTCGGGCGTATCGCCCTGTTCGAGCGGCTGATATTCGCCAAAGCCCGCCGCCACGAGACGCTCCGGCGAGATGCCCTTATCGATGAAATACTTGACGACCGACAGCGAACGCGCCTGAGAAAGTTCCCAATTGTCCTTGAACTGCCCCGTGCCGGACAAAGGCACATTGTCGGTATGACCGTCCACGCGCAGAACCCAACTGATATCATCCGGAATTTCGCGCCCGATATCGATGAGGGCCTCTGCAACCTTCAGCATTTCCTCGCGTCCACCTTCATTGAGTTCCGCTCCACCCGGCGGGAATAAGACCTCGGACTGGAACACGAACCGGTCGCCGACGATCCGGATATCTTCGCGGTCGCTCAGGATTTCACGCAGGCGACCGAAAAAATCCGACCGGTAGCGATTGAGTTCCTGCACCCGTTGGGCAAGCGCCACATTGAGACGCTTGCCGAGATCGGCAATCTTGGTCTGGCTTTCGCGATCTCTCTGTTCGGAAGCTTCAAGCGCCTTTTCCAGCGCTCCTATTTGCCGGCGTAAAGCTGAGATTTGCTGGTTGAGTAGATCAACCTGGCTTTGAGCGCGCTGGCTCAGTTGGCGCTCATCGTTCAGCGCTTCTGATAGGCTCGATATCCGACTTTGCGCCTGCTCCGTGGTACCGGAACCCGATACCAGCAATTCCTTAAGCCGCGAGCGCTCATCCTCGGAATCCTCCAATGAGGCCTGAACGCCTGCCAGAGTATCCTCGAGATCCTGCCGATTGCTGCGTTCCAGCGCCAGCAGTGCCGTCAGTTCGTTGATTTCAGAATTGAGACGGTTGAGCACTTCATCTTGCCCGCTGATCTCCCGGCTGAGCAGAAACTGCGCGAGAACAAACACGGACAGCAGGAAAATGATCGCAAGAAGCAGCGTCGATAGCGCATCGACGAAGCCTGGCCAGTAATCGACCCTGGTATCCCTTCGCCTGTTTCGGGAAATTGCCATCTCTTCTCAGCCTGGCCTCAGAATTTCGATGCCTTATCGAAAAAGCCTTCCAGCTTTTTCAACGTATTCGACAGTTCTTTTTGCTGCGCCGTTTGGCTCTCCATCTGCTCGCGCATGGTTTTCTGATCGGCGCGCATATGCTGCACCAGCCCCTGGATACTTTCGGCAAGGCTGGCCATTGCCGCCGTCGCCCGTGGATTGCTGCCACCCTCCTGCAAATTCTGGGTCAAGTTATCGAGATGGGCACGAAGCTCTTCTGCACTCGCCCCCTCGACACTGCGGAATTCGGAAGAAGTATCCGTGATCGATGAAAGCCAGTTTTCGAGCTCGGTATAGAACCTAGTCTGCGCCCGCCCGGCCTGAAGATCCAGAAAGCCGAGTATCAGGGAGCCGGCAAGACCAAATAGCGATGAAGAAAAAGCCGTACCCATGCCATCCAGCGGCGCTCGCAATCCGCTCTTCAACGAATCAAGTACATCCGTTGCCGTACCTGAACGCGGATCCAGCGACTGGATCGTTTCACCGATGGAACCGATCGTCTGCAGTAAGCCCCAGAAAGTGCCCAGCAACCCGAGAAACACCAAGAGTCCGATAAGATAGCGGGTAATATCCCTGAGATCGTCAAGACGGTTGCCGATCGAATCCAGGATCGAGCGCATTGATAGCGTATTGATCGACATGTTTTCGCTGCTCGTTCCGAGCAGAGCGCGCATCGGCGCCAGCAAGACAGGGTCCCGCCGACCGGAAAAATCATCGCCCTGCCGGAAGGAATTTGCCCAGGCAACCTCGGGCATCAGGCGCACCACCTGCGCAAGCGCCAGTATGACACCAAAACCAAGCACCATGACGATCAATCCATTGAGGCCCGGATTGGCCATGAAAGCCTCGGAAATCTGGCTGTATATGATCGCCACGAGAAAGCCCACAATGATCAGAAAAATGATCATACTAAGAAGAAAAAGCCGTGGGCTGGAAAACCGGTATGGATCGAAAGCCTTGGCCAAGGGATTATCTCCGCACTGTTATGACCGGCAGGCGGCGATTCCGCCCGCTTCAGGGAAAACTTATACGGGCAGTTTCGGAAAGAAAACCGTCAAAAACAGGATCGGTCCGCTCCCGCACATTACAAAAATATAGATAGCCGCCAAATGCGGTCAGGCTTCGCCAAGCACTGTAGCGAGCAATCTGCGCCGAATTATTTCATTGCCGGCAACGATACTCGTCGTTCCGAACATGTCCTGACCCCCGGAAAAATCCGTAACAAAGCCGCCAGCTTCACGGATCATGAGAACACCGGCCGCCATATCCCAAGGCGAAAGACCCGTCTCCCAGAAGCCGTCGAACCGTCCAGCCGCCACGTAACAAAGATCTATGGCAGCCGCGCCTAACCGCCGCACGCCGGAAGCATTTCGCATCACCCGGCGCTGCTGCTCCAGATAATCTCCGTGTGCTGGCTTACCCAGATGCGGGATTCCTGTAGCGAAAACGCAATCAGGCATTTGCCGGCGATTGGCAACGCGCAACCGCTTGTCGTTGAGAAAAGCGCCCTTGCCCTTCTCAGCTGTAAACAGCTCATCCATGACCGGATTGTAGACAAGTGCCGCAACGATCTGCCCTTCACGCTCAAGCGCGATGGAGATCGCGAAAACCGGTATGCCATGAAGAAAATTCGTCGTCCCGTCGAGCGGGTCGACGATCCACCGGTTCTGGGGATCGCTACCCTTCACCTCGCCTCGTTCCTCCATCAGGAAACCGAAATTCGGCCGCGCCTTGCCCAGTTCCTCGAAAATGATCTTTTCCGCCTGCCGGTCGGCAGCGCTTACGAAATCGCCTGGCCCCTTTACCGAAACCTGAAGGTTCTCGACCTCGCCAAAATCCCTGGAAAGGCGGCGACCGGCTTTCGTCGCAGCCTGTACCATTACGTTGAGAAGCGCAGAGCGGGCCATATCGGATTCCTGCAGTGACGGTCGGGTTTAGTCAGCCCGGCGGATATAGGTGATTTCGTTGGTATCGACGATGATCTTTTCACCGGTGGAAACGAATGGCGGCACCATGCAGCGGACACCGTTTTCAAGCGTCGCGGGTTTATAGGAGGACGCCGCGGTCTGGCCCTTTACGACAGGTTCAGCCTCAACGACCTCAAGGGTAACCTGGTCAGGAAGCGAAATGCCGATGGGGTTTTCCTCGTGCAATTCAACGGTAACCGTCATGCCGTCTTGGAGGAAAGCGGCGCGGTCGCCCACGAAGTCTTTCTGAAGTTCCAGTTGCTCATAGGTTTGATTGTCCATGAACACCAGCATTTCTCCCTGCTCATAGAGATACTGGTAATCCTTCTGCTCAAGCCGCACCTTGTCGACCGATTCCGTCGCACGGAAGCGCTCGTTGAGCTTGGAACCGTTCAGAAGGTTTTTCATCTCTACTTGGGCGAACGCGCCGCCTTTTCCGGGCTTCACATGGTCGGTCTTGACCACAACCCAAAGAGAATCATTGTGTTGTAGGACATTACCCGGCTTGATCTGATTGCCGTTGATTTTCATCGTTTGTCTCTTGAAGATGAGTGGTTATTTCTGGCAGCGGCCAGTAAGTCTGCGCTTTTCACCGGCTTCAAGACCACAATTGCGGCAAGGTTTCAAGTGGTCCTTTGCAGGCGTAAGGGTTCCAGCATGACAGTTATTCGCGCGGGGCTTAACCGGGCCAGCGATTTGCCGCGGCCAGACCTGCGGAGAGCACGTCGCCTTCCAGCGAATTAACGTAGATATCGAGCCATGGGTCAGAAAGACCCGCGCGTTTCGCCAAGATATGCCATTTCGCCGCTTCAACGGCATC
>JAHEHW010000104.1 GCA_024639745.1 Salaquimonas sp.
AATCTGGGCCGGGATCATCGACATGGAAAAAATCCCTGCCCTTCCGAGGCCGCTAAACCGCATTCTCGGAATTCGGTCCCGTTTGCTGGATCGGAATGGCAAGATACTCTGCCGGGAGCGCGGCGCGCTGGCTCCCGATCCCGAATGGCGGATCATTCGCGAAAATTTTTCATCGGACGGTTTTCACGCCTCGAGCAAAGGCTATGCTGAGTGGGCCAGAAATTTGGCGGCGTATATCGTCGATCTTGAAGTGGAAAAATCTGTTTGAGCCGGACCGTTAGCACGCCAAAAGTCGCTATCGTCTTTTGTCTCATGGACGCCGATAGGATCGATTGTGTAAACCACGCAATGAATTCGGGGTATGGACTCCCCGAAGCAGGAGCGTAGCGGAGGAACACAATGGCATCGTCTTATCACGAGGTTTACGAAAGCTGGAAAAAAGCACCTCTGGATTTCTGGAAAGAGGCCGCAAAAGAAATCGACTGGTTTTCAGAACCCGATGCAATTTTCGACCAGAACGCCGGCAGCTATGGCCGCTGGTTTCCGGATGCGACCTGCAATACCTGCTTTAATTGCGTTGACCGTCACGTCAAACGTGGAAGGGCGGGTCAGCCGGCGATCATCTATGATAGCCCAATCACCGGGAAACAGCGTACGATAACCTATGAAGAACTGCTGAAGGAGGTACAGGCGCTCGCCGGTGCGCTGAAAGACCAGGGCGTGTCGAAAGGCGATCGGGTAATCATCTACATGCCCATGGTGCCGGAAGCCGCATTTGCAATGCTTGCCTGCGCTCGATTGGGGGCTATCCATTCTGTCGTGTTCGGAGGCTTTGCAGCAAAGGAACTCGCCACCCGGATCAATGATGCCAAACCGAAATTCATCATTTCTGCTTCCTGCGGCATCGAACCCGGACGCGTCATCGCTTACAAGCCTCTCCTCGACGCGGCCATGGACATGTCAGATCACAAGCCTGCGGGAACGCTCATCCTGCAGCGCGAACAGCAGACCTGCGACCTGATCGACGGCCGCGATCATGATTATGAAAAACTGGTCGAAGCAAGAAAGGCCTCTGCTGAAGAAGTCCCCTGCGAAGAAGTAAAAGCCACTGACCCGCTCTATGTACTTTACACCTCTG
Source organism: Salaquimonas sp. (assembly GCA_024639745.1). Lineage (GTDB taxonomy): Bacteria > Pseudomonadota > Alphaproteobacteria > Rhizobiales > Rhizobiaceae > Salaquimonas. The sequence goes on from JAHEHW010000104.1 coordinate 1,139, forward strand.
GCACGACCGGCCAGCCAAAAGGCGTGGTTCGCGACAATGGCGGGCACATGGTTGCTCTGAAATGGTCGATGAAAGGTGTCTACAACGCCGATCCAGGAGAGGTCTTCTGGGCAGCGTCTGATGTCGGCTGGGTCGTAGGCCATTCCTATATCGTCTATGCTCCGCTACTGCATGGTTGCACGACGATCCTGTTCGAGGGAAAGCCGGTGGGGACACCGGATGCCGGAACCTTCTGGCGAGTGATGTCGGAGCACGGCGTGTCGACCTTCTTCACCGCGCCAACGGCTTTCCGCGCGATCAAGAAAGAAGACCCGAAAGGCGAGTTCGTCGGCAAATACGACCTGTCCAGATTCAGGGCTTTGTTCCTCGCTGGCGAACGTGCCGACCCGGACACAATCCACTGGGCGGAAGAAAAGCTGAACGTGCCCGTTTATGACCACTGGTGGCAAACCGAAACCGGTTGGACCATTGCAGGAAACCCGGTCGGGCTGGGCGCACTGCCCGTCAAATACGGGTCTCCGACCGTTGCCATGCCGGGATACGATATACAGGTTCTTGACGATGCCGGACATCCGGTCGAATCAGGAAAGCTCGGCAATATTGTTGTAAAATTGCCGCTCCCGCCAGCCTGTTTGCCAACGCTATGGAATGCCGAGCAACGTTTCAAAGAAGCCTATCTGATGGAGTTCCCAGGATATTACAAAACAGCTGACGCGGGCTTTATCGATGATGAAGGCTACCTTTTCATCATGGCGAGAACGGATGACATCATCAACGTTGCAGGACATCGCCTCTCAACCGGCGCCATGGAAGAAATCATCGCCGAGCATGAAGATGTGGCCGAATGCGCGGTTATCGGGATTGCCGACAAGCTCAAGGGGCAAATGCCGGTCGGCCTGATGATTCTAAATCGCGGTGTAGATAAAACCGAGGCTGAGATCGAAAGGGAAGTCGTTGCCATGGTCCGCGACAAGATCGGCCCCGTCGCAGCCTTCAAAACCGCACTTGTCGTTCCACGTCTGCCGAAAACAAGGTCCGGCAAGATCCTTCGCGCAACAATCCAGAAGATCGCCGACGGCGAAGAATGGAAAATGCCCGCAACGATCGACGATCCGGACATTCTCGACGAGATAACCGAGGCGTTCAAAAAGCGCGGAATCATGAGCTGATATCGTAGACTGTCTTTTACTTGACTGCGGCTACCGCGCGCTTCACCTTGCCGCCGAAGTCGAAACTGGGAAAAAGAGATGTCACTTGAAAACAAGATCGTTATCGTCACCGGTGCCGCCCGCGGCATCGGATATGCGATTGCCGAACGTTTCGTGCGGGAAAAGGCCAAGGTAGTGCTTGCCGATATCGATGATGAAGAGGGCAATAAGGCGGCTTCGCGCCTGAAAAAAATCAACAGCGCGAATTATATCCACTGCGATGTCAGCCAGAAGCTTGATGTCCATAATCTGGTGGCTTCTGCACTTGATCTCCATGACCGCATCGACGTTCTCGTCAACAATGCCGGCATGATTGCAACAGGTGATTTTCTCGACCTCGAAGAAAAGGATTTTGACCGCGTATTATCGGTGAACCTGAAAGGCGCATTTCTCTGCGGTCAGGCAGTTGCCCGCCATATGGTGGAACGCGTCAAGGAAGGCGAGGCACCCGGCAGCATCATCAACATCTCATCGGTCAACGCGGTTTTCGCAATTGCCAATCAGGTGCCCTACACCGTCTCAAAAGGCGGACTCAATCAGCTGACCAAGGTAATGGCGCTTTCGCTCGCGCCCTACGGCATACGTGTAAACGGTGTTGGACCCGGGTCCATCATGACCCAAATCCTGGAGGCCGTGAACAACGATCCGAAAGCGGCCCAGCGCATTCTTTCCCGTACACCGTTAGGGCGCATCGGCGAGCCGTCGGAGATCGCCTCGGTTGCCGCATTTCTTGCCTCCGAGGACGCAAGCTATGTGACTGGACAGACGATTTATGCCGATGGCGGAAGACTGCCGCTGAATTACACCGTACCGGTCAAGAAAAACCAGAACACAAACGCGTCCGGCCAGCGCTGATTAGCTGTCGTCCTTGTCGGAAGCATCGCCGTCATTGCTCTTGAGGTTAGAAAACTTCGAGAACACGTCGTCGGCATTGACTTCTTCACTTTCGGACATGTCGTCTTGTGCCTTTTCGTCGAGGGATTGAGTCTCGGCGGCAGAGATGAGCTGTTCGCCGCTGCCTGATTCTCCTTCGCTCGCCTCGACCGGACGGTTCTTGTCCGCCTTCTGTACTTCCATATCGAGCGCGATCTGCGTGCAAAGCCCCAAAGTAACCGGATCCATCGGCGTCAGGTTGGCCGAGTTCCAATGGGCACCTTCGCGGATGGCTTCGATGGTATTCTTCGTCGTTCCAACCAGGCGGATGATCTGCGAATCTTTCAGTTCCGGATGGTAACGGGTCAGCCACCGAATGGCATTTGGCCGGTCCTGCCGTTTTGATACAGGCGTGTAACGTGGGCGTTTACGCTTGGCCTGCGGGATCTTAATCCGGGATTCCTGTACCTTCAGCTTGCGATTAGGGTCTTCCTGGGCTTTCTGAAGTTCCTCACGCGAAAGCTGACCCGTCGAGATCGGATCTAGCCCCTTGATCCCCTGGGCCGATTCGCCATCGGCAATCGCCTTGACCTCAAGCGGGTGAAGTTTGCAAAAATCCGCGATCTGCTGAAAGGTGAGCGAGGTGTTGTCGACGAGCCAAACCGCAGTGGCTTTCGGCATCAGCAATTGTGTCATTGGTAAAGTCCTCCTGTTCGCCCACCCGGGTTCTGGGGAGCTTCCGCTTTAGCGGCTGTCTGAACGGATTGTTCGGAAAGTGGGCTTGATATAACAATTCTCGCACCGCTCTGCAATGAAAAGCGCGTGTCCTGACCATCAAACTGCAAGCACGATCTTCCCGATATGATCTCCAGCCTCAATGCGGGCATGCGCACGCACCGCATCTACGAGATCGAACTGGCAATCCATGACCGGTCGAACCTTGTCTTCCTCGATCAGAGGCCACACTTTTCCCGGCAATTGCTGCCCTATCTTGGCCTTGAACTCGATACTCGGGGCCCGAGGGTTGAGCCCGTATGGGTCAATCGCTTCACCATTAGCTTCGCGGAGTTCACCTCAGGATTTGGGTCCACCGAGAAAGGCGATCTGCACGATTCGGGCATCCTCTGCGGAGACATCATAGTTTCGCTCGATATAGCTGCCACCGACCATGTCTAGGGTTAGGTCGACACCCCGTCCTCCGGTAAAGTCTTTGGCTTTCTCGACGAAGTCCTCATTCTTGTAGTTGATAGCGAGATCCGTCCCGAGTTCGATACAGGCTTGGCATTTTGCTTCGCTGCCTGCAGTCGCAATCACTTTGGCGCCGAACGCCCTTGCCAGCTGGATCGCGGTGGTTCCGATACCGCTCGTGCCCCCATGAAGGAGGAACACATCGCCTGCCTCGAGCCCGCCGCGCTGGAAAACGTTGTGCCAAACCATAAAAAAAGGTCTCTGGCACGGCTGCCGCTTCTGCCACGGTCAAATCTGAAGGTACTTGCAACACGTTCGAGTGATCCACCACCACGTATTGCGCATAACGCCCACCCGCCGTAAGCGCCATGACCTTCTCACCGACGAGACCCGGGAGAATATCGCTTCCGGCTGCAACGACCTCCCCCGACACCTCTAGCCCAGGCAGATCAGAGACTCCTTTCGGTGACGGATAGGCCCCTGCACGCTGAAGACAATCCGGTCGGTTCACGCCAGCGAAAGCTATCTTGATCAAGACATCTTCCGGGCCTGGAACTGCAACCTTGCGACGATCCTGCTTAAGGACATCCGTCCCGCTAGGCTGGGAAATTTCGATTGCGGTCATGGTTTAGGGAATTGACATTCTTCATCCTTCTATGGCTGTCCTCTATTCAACTTGATATAATTTAGCAAGCGCCGCCGCAAACCAATTGACCGGGAGAAAACTGATGTTCAGCGAAGAAGATCGGGTTGCCAAACCACCAAAATACGAGATTGGTCAACCGCTGGAAGAACTGTCGGTCGCCGAACTCGAAGAGACGATTGGCTTACTCCAAGAGGAGATCGAACGGCTTTCAAAAGCCATGGATCAAAAATCGAGTCATATGGGTGCGGCCGAAGCCTTATTCAGCAAACACAAATAGCAGTGATCGGCCGTGGTACAAAAAAGATACGGCTCGTTAACCTACAGTTAAGCTTTATAAGCCATTAATAGGTCCATCCAGATTTTCTGGATTTCATTCCGGGCAAGTCCTGAGCTGGCCTTGTTTGAAGCCTCCCTGTTAACTCTTCAGAGCCGCCTTCGCGGCTCTTTTTTTGCCCGTATTTACCTCAAATTGTAACGATGTGCTGAAAGTCCGCTACAAGAGACCTTTACCGTAATATCCATAATCGGTAACAATATTAGAAAAATGTACGGACTGATCCATGGACAGTGAAAGCCCTCGTAAAACCGACAATACGGTGAATCTGGCAGAGGAATTTGCCTTTTCCAGCCGTTTCAAAACGCTTTTCCAGGATGGAATGACGCTGGTTGAGGAAAGCGCCGCTTATCTTGACGGTCAGGGCCGCGAAGAGGCAAAGCGGCTCGACCGCACTCTGGTAATGCTCTACGGAACTGAGTCCATGCGCCTCACGACGCGGCTGATGCAATTGGCAAGCTGGCTCCTGCTGCAGCGCGCCGCCAATGAAGGCGAAATGAGCAGCGAACAATTCCTCGAAGAAAAGAAGAAGGTCAAGCTCGACACGCTGCCGGTAACCAATATCGATGCCGCGTGGGATGGTTTGCCTGTCGAATTCGTTAGTCTTGTAACCCGCTCCCTTGCCCTGCAAAACCGAATTCTGGCGATTGACTCTGAGGTCTACGCGAGCAATTCGGCAGGAAAGCAAGCCAAGGATCGGAACCCTGTCGGGCAGCAATTGAATTTGCTGTCCACTGCCCTCGGGATCCGCCGTCACTTGAACTGATAACCGGCTTTCTGGCGGACACGGCACCACCTATTCGAGGAATTGAATTGCGCTTGCTGATGCTGGCTGTCCGCATCTTCAATGGATTTTGCTTCATCCGGTGCTGGGATGGGCAGGGCCGCTGAATTTTCAGACCATCGCTTGATCCGGAGTGCTACCGGTTTGCAAACCGATAAAAAAAATCCGCCGCCGGACACATCGGAGGCGGATTGAAAACTTGATGAAGCTGGCGCGTATTAGATGCCAAGTCCTTCGTAT
>JAHEHW010000105.1 GCA_024639745.1 Salaquimonas sp.
TTCACATTCGAAGATTACCGGAAGACCAGGCCTGACCATACGCATCTGCTGTTCTGGTTCAGACCCGGCGGCGACTACAACTTCGCCTCCATCAACCCAGATATCATTCCGGGCGAAGGCAATATCGTGGTTTCTTTCGGGCCGGAGCCGCAGAAGCAGGCGGATGAAAAATCCAGCGAAGAGCCTGAAATACCGGAGAGTGCAAAGCCGTGACGCAAATTCGTTTTTTCGCGCGCGCGCCCGAAAAACTTGCAGTAGCCATTGCTGATAAATGGAATCAGGCATTCGAGGAAAGCGGCTATCCTTGCAGCAGTTTCGAGGCGGATGAGAAAGCCGGTGAGTGGGAAGCGGCAATCTATCTGCCTTCGGAAGAGGCGGAGGAATTCCGCGCGCAGCTGGCCAATGCATTGGAAGAGACGGTCCCCGGTTGCCAGCTTTTGGAAGAAAGCTTGGAGGACACTGGCTGGGTCGAAAAAACGCTCGAAGGGCTTTCACCCGTTCGCGCTGGCCGGTTCATTGTCTATGGCAGTCATGACGCGGGAATTGCTAAACCGAACGACTTCGCCATCATGATCGAGGCCGGCATGGCATTCGGGACCGGACACCACGGCACCACCGCCGGCTGCCTGGAAATGATAAATGCGGTACTGAAGCGCTCATCTCCGAAGAACGCGCTCGACCTTGGCGCCGGAACAGGGGTTCTCGCGATCGCTGTTGCGCTTGCTGATCGTATCCCTGTCCTCGCAACCGATATCGATCCGGTCGCGACTGAGATTAGCACTGCGAATGCCAGGCTGAACGGTGTCGGAAGTCTTGTTCGAAGCGTTACCGCGGACGGATTCGAAAATCGCGCTTTCGCGGAGCACGGACCTTTTGATCTCGTCGTTGCCAATATTCTGGCTGGCCCGCTGCAGAAAATGGCCCGTCAGCTTGCGCAGAACACGGCGCAGTCCGGCTCGGTTATTCTATCCGGGCTTTTACCCCATCAAAAAACACGCATCGTTTCGGCCTATCGCCAGCAGGGCCTCCTGTTTGAACAGGCCCTCTACCAGGACGGCTGGATGATTCTTCTTTTCAGGAAACCCGGCTAACCGATTCTTAAAAATGAAAAAGGCGGGCCAGGCCCGCCTTGTTTCATGGTCTTTCTGACCCGTTACCGCCCTCAGACGAGGAAGCGGTGCGTTGCGTGTTTGCGCAATTCGCTCCGGTCGAGACCTGCCTGTTTCAGCATGTCGTCATCCATGTCCAGAAGCGTTGCGGAAACCTGTCCGCGGGCCCGTTTCATACGAGCGTCGACAAAGTTACGCCCGAAATTTCCGAAGAGCGACATTTGCAATTCCTTTCTTCGATTGCTTTTGTCTCTCCTCCCGCACAAAGAGATAAGACCGTACACCCTTCGCAACAAGCGGATTCACCTCACGTCTACGTTGCAAGACTTGCATGGCTTGCTAAAGAAAAAATCAACCTATTCGGATATCGAAACATGTTTCAATCCTTCGACGAAAAGAACATGGACGGCGATGCGGCGAGCCGGCTCGGGGCTGTCAGAAGCGCCCTGCAAGAGGCTGGGGTGGACTGGTTTCTCGTTCCCCATGCAGACGCTCACCAGAACGAATACCTGCCTGAACGGGGCGAGCGGCTGGCCTGGCTGACGGGATTTACGGGATCAGCCGGATTTGCCGTGATCGGCCGGGAGAAGGCATTTCTTTATGTCGATGGACGCTACACGATCCAGGCGAGACAGCAGACGAACCAGGAAGCATTCGAAATATGCGACCTCGTTGCGAATCCTCCGATCAAACACCTGAAAGCACACCTCAAGGAAAACGAAAAAATCGGTTTCGACGCTTGGCTTCTGACCATCGGGCAGGAAAGGCGGTGGCAGGATATGGCAGAGGCAGCCAGTTGCAGCTTGGTCGCCATCGACAATCCGATCGACGCCGTATGGCAAGATCAGCCTAAACTGCCCTGCGAAAAAGCGTGGTGTCACCCGGTCGAATATGCCGGGAACTCCGTTGACACAAAGCTGGCGCTCATCCGCAGTCGGATAAAGGAGGCTGGAGCCGATTGTCTGTTGATCACCGATCCGGCAGCTGTTGCCTGGGCGTTCAATCTTCGTGGCTCGGACGTCGTGCACAATCCGTTGGCCCTCGCTTTTGCGGTCATTCCATCGGATAGTGCGAAAAGCCCGGTGCTCTTCATCGATGCCGCCAAACTTGGCGTGGATGACCGGACCACGCTGGAGAAGACTCTGGAAATTCAACCTTATGAAAGCCTGATCGGATGGCTCTCCGGTAATGCGGAAAACATTTGGTTCGGGGTAGACCCGGTCCAGGTTGCTTCTAGCCTCGGCGCGGCAATCCGCGATGCAGGCGGCACCCTTGTAGAAAAACCCGATCCGGTCACTCGGCTGCGGGCGATCAAGAACGAGATGGAAATCCACGGTTCCAGAGCCGCGCATTTGCGCGATGGGGTTGCCATGGCGCGCTTTCTCGCATGGCTCGACCGTCAGCAGGCTGGCAGCGTCGATGAAATCACAGCCGCGCGCAAGCTGGAAGAAATGCGCAAACTGACAGCCAAGGAGATGGGCAGCGAGTTGCGCGAAATCGCTTTCGATACGATCTCAGGGGCAGGTGCGAATGGCGCGATCGTACATTACCGCGTCACGAATAAAACGAACCGAACGCTTGAGCCGGACTCCCTCTATCTTGTCGACTCCGGCGGCCAATATGTCGATGGCACGACGGACATCACCCGCACCGTCGCAATCGGCACCCCACCTGCCGAGGCGGTCGAGGACGCGACTCTGGTGCTGAAGGGACATATCTCGATTGCGATGGCCCGCTTTCCCGCCGGAACGCGTGGCATTGACCTGGATCCACTGGCGCGCATCGCACTGTGGCGAGCTGGCAAGGACTATTCTCACGGCACCGGCCATGGGGTTGGAAGCTATCTCAATGTACACGAAGGCCCACAATCGATCTCCAGGCGGGGCATGGCCGTATTGGAACCCGGCATGATCATCTCCAACGAACCCGGCTATTACCGTGAAGGCGCATATGGAATACGGATCGAAAACCTGCTTCTCGTAACTGGGGCCGAAGCCATTTCCGGCGGCGATCAACTCATGCTTGGCTTCGAGACATTGACCCTCTGCCCGATCGATCTCCTGCTCGTGAAACCGGAAAAGCTCACGATGGAAGAGCGTGATTGGCTTAACGCCTACCACCAACGGGTTCACGACAGCCTTGCGCTGCATCTCAACGATGAGGATCGGTCATGGTTGGAGCGGGCCACAAGGGCCATCTGAACCGGGGAGCTTTCACAGACCGGTCACGGTACGCCCGACCACGAGGATCGAAAGTCCGATGATCAGAACGATGATGGGACTGAAACGAATGCATAAAAATACTGCGATCAGCATCACCGCGCCTTCGACGGGCCCCTTGGTCAGCGCCGGGGGAAAAACCAGCGTGGCCAATACTGCAGCCGGCACTGCCTGAAGAGCAGCATCAAGCCGGGGCGGGATCGCCTTGAACCGCGCGATGATCCAATAACCGCTGACCCGGGTGAAATAGGTAATTGCGGCGCAGGCAAGTACCAAGAGGGCCAGTGTATGGGTTTCGATGAATTCAGCCATCCTCGCCATCCCCTCTTTCCTCTTTGCCCTTTGGCAGCGGCAGGAACGCCGCCACGATGAGGCCTATCAGTCCACCCAGCGAAATATGCCAGGGCGGACCGATGGTTACCGAAAGCACGCTGGAGGATATCCCAGAGACCAGCACGATCGGCAGCCAGTTCACCCTTTTGCGAAAACCCATTAGGATCGCAAGAAAGTAAATCGGCAGCAGCATATCAAACCCGAAAGCGGTCGGGTTCTTGATCAGGCTGCCGAACCATACGCCGATGACAGTACCCGCCATCCATAGCGAATAAAGCGGCACAACGAAGCCGAAATAATAGGCGGGTCGCAATCCCGGTCCGTCGGAGCGAACTTCGCTTGCTGCCCACTGCGGATCCGTCAGGAAAAAGAACGCAGTGTATTTCGAAAGCGGTCGAAAGGCGCCCATCTTTCTGCCGATGGAAGCGCCATACAGTATATGCCGGAAATTGACGGCGAATACGGCAAGCACCACCGACCATGCCGGAACACTGAGACCGTATAGTTCGAGAAAGACGAACTGGCTTGCCCCTGCATAAATCGTAAGGCTGGCGAGAATAATTTCGAAGCCAGGCAGACCCTGGGCCGCGGCAGCAGCGCCGAACAAGGCACCGAAAGGAGCCGCAGCCATGACAATCGGCATGGCATCCTCTGCCCCCTCGAGGAACTCATGGCGCCACCCCTCGGTCCCCGCATTTTCCGGAAGTTGCTCGTTACCAGTCTTCACCGGCCCACCAGATCAAACCAGCCATCCTCGTCAATCACTTCGACCCCGAGATCCTGCGCTTTCTTGAGCTTGGAGCCTGCGCCGGGGCCGGCTACCACCAGGTCGGTTTTGGACGAAACGGAACCGGAAACCTTTGCCCCGAGGCGTTCAGCCATGGCTTTGGCTTCATCCCGCGTCATTTGCTCGAGTGACCCCGTGAATACGACGGTCTTGCCGCTTACCGGCGTGGAAGCAGCGCGCTGCTCCATCGGATCGATATCAAGCGCGTCGGTGAGCTCGCCATAGACTTCCAGATTTCGATCCTCCTGGAAAAAATCCGCCAGCGCAGCTGCAACGGTTCCGCCAATACCGTCGATCGCGGTCAGTTCAAGCTTGGCTTCCTCATCTCCCGCGGCAAGCTTTTTCATTTGCCGGGTAAACTCTTCGATCGAACCATAAGCAAGCGCCAAATACTTGGCAGTCTGCTCGCCCACATGCCGGATACCGAGACCAAAAATGAATCGGTTAAGCGGAATGGTACGGCGTTCATCGATTGCCTCGAAGAGTTTCTTCGCGCTTGTAGCACCCCAGCCTTCCCGGTCTTTCAATTTCTTGAGCGACCGTCCGTTGCGTTCTTCAAGCGTAAATATATCCGCCGCATTCACGATCAGTTCGTCATTGTAAAAAGCCTCTACCTGCTTGTCGCCCAGCCCCTCGATATCGAAAGCATTGCGGCTGACGAAATGCTTGAGACGCTCGACAGCCTGCGCTGGACACACCAGCCCGCCAGTGCAGCGACGCACGGAATCGCACCGCCCGCTTACCGGATGAATTTCACGGACAGCATGACTCCCGCAAGCCGGACAGTGATCCGGAAACTCGAAGCGCTCACTGCCTTCTGGACGTTTCTCCAGATCGACATCGAGAACCTGGGGTATGACATCGCCCGCCCGCTGGATCATCACCGTATCGCCGGCACGCAAATCCTTGCCGTCGCGAATTGGCTTACCATCATTACCGATACCCTTGATATAATCCTCGTTGTGGAGCGTGGCGTTTGTAACCACAACGCCACCGACTGTTACCGGGTCGAGCCTCGCAACGGGCGTCAGCGCGCCGGTTCGTCCAACCTGGATTTCGATACCATTAAGACCGGTCCAGGCCTTCTCTGCCGGAAACTTGTGTGCCGTCGCCCATCGCGGACTGCGCGACACGTATCCAAGCCGTTCCTGAAGAGAAAGATCATTGACCTTATATACGACGCCGTCGATATCGTAGCCGAGCGAACCGCGCATTTCCTCGATCTCATGATAATGCTCGATCAACCGCTCAGCGTCTGTGAAAACGGCCATTAGTGGATTGATCTGGAAACCCCAACGTCCGAAGGTTTCAACCATGCCCATCTGCGTGTCGGAAGGCATCCCGCTCATCTCACCCCATGCATAGGCAAAGAACTTCAGCGGACGCTTCGCGGTAATTCCGCTGTCCAACTGCCGCAAGGAGCCGGAAGCCGTGTTGCGAGGATTGACGTAAAGCGGCTTGCCCTCTTCCGCCATGCGTTCATTGAGAGCCTGAAAGGAAGCTTTGGTCATATAGACCTCGCCGCGCACCTCCACGATATCCGGAATGTTTTCACCATTGAGAACATTGGGAATATCCGCAATCGTCCGCGCATTGGCGGTAACGTTTTCGCCTTCCGCACCGTCCCCCCGGGTTGCCGCTTGCACGAGCCGCCCGCTCTCATATCTGAGCGACAATGAAAGACCGTCGATCTTCGGTTCTGCGGTGACTTCCGGCATAGCATCAAGCTTGAGAAAACGCTTAACTCGGTCCAGAAAATCCTGAACATCCTCATCGCTGAAAGCATTGTCGAGCGAAAGCATCGGAATCGAGTGGCGGACCTTCTCGAACTTGTCGAGGGCCACATAGCCAACGCGCTTTGACGGAGAATCATCCCGTATGAGATCAGGAAACCGTTGTTCGATGGCGAGATT
>JAHEHW010000106.1 GCA_024639745.1 Salaquimonas sp.
CGTCCGATCCGCCATCAAGAGCCAGTCTTGGATCATGATTCCGCACTTCCCGTGCAAGCCCGGAGATCGCATAACTGCGAATGTAAGGCGGATTTGAAACAATGGCATCAAACCGGCCAGCAATGCCATTGAGACAATCGGCTTCAAACAACACCAAGCGATCATCGACGCCATGCCGTCGCGCATTCTCTTGCGATGTCCGTATCGCGGCGGGGGAGATATCGGTACCCGTTCCACGCATCGACTTACGTTCATCGAGGATGGAAATAATGACGGCGCCGGATCCGACTCCGATCTCGGCGATAGCGGCTGTCGAGGACAACGGCATGTCTTCAAGCACGCGTTCAACCAGCAGTTCTGTTTCCGGCCTCGGATCTAGCACATCCTCATTAATCAGAATACTGCGCCCCATGAAGTCTTTTTCCCCAAGGATACGAAAAACCGGGTAGCCTGCCAGTCGGGCCTGAACGGCCAGCGAAAACCGTTGCGCGATATCGGGCAGCACCACGGCAGTTCCGTTCGCAATCAATTCAGCCTGATCATAACCAAGAATATGCGCCAGAATCAGCCGAACCTCTCGCTGAGCTTCGCTAATGCCGGCATTTCTCAGTTCCCGAACCGCTTCGAGACGAAGAGTATCAATCGTAACCATCGCTTCAGACGCCGTGATCATTCTTCATGTGCGGCAAGTAATTGCGCCTGGTGATCGGCAATAAGCGAATCGATGATCTCATCGAGTCCTTCGCCAAGCATGATACGATCGAGTTTGTAGAGCGTGAGATTAATCCGGTGATCGGTCACTCTGCCCTGCGGAAAATTGTAAGTCCGGATGCGTTCAGAGCGATCACCGGAGCCAACCATGCCTTTCCGGGAGTCGGCTCGTTCATGATCCGCTTTTTGGCGTTCCATATCAAGCAGTTTGGAGCGCAGGGTCTTCATCGCATTCGCACGGTTTTGATGCTGCGATTTTTCCGATGACGTCACGACGATACCGGTTGGCAAATGCGTGATTCGGACAGCAGAGTCAGTCGTGTTGACATGCTGCCCCCCTGCCCCGGAAGAGCGCATGGTATCAATTCTCAAATCTTCATTGCGGATATTGATATCAATATCTTGCGCTTCCGGCAAAACGGCAACCGTCGCTGCCGAGGTATGTACCCGACCCTGGGCCTCAGTTTCTGGAACCCGCTGCACTCGGTGGACCCCAGATTCGAACTTTAGCCGCGCGAACACGCCCCGTCCCGTAACCGAGGAAATTATCTCCTTGTATCCGCCGACATCACCCTCACTCATGGAAAGCACTTCCACTTTCCAACCTTTTTCGGCTGCATAGCGCTCATACATCCGGAACAAATCCCCCGCAAAAAGCGCGGCCTCGCTGCCTCCGGTACCAGCGCGTATTTCCAAGATTGCGCCTTTCTCGTCAGCCGAATCTTTCGGTAGAAGCAGCAGGCGAATCTCTCCGACAAGGCTCTCTATCCGATCCCGGATCTCGGGATATTCCGCCTCTACTAGTTCATGCATTTCAGCATCGGTCGAACGATCTTCCAGAATGGCATCAAGGCCCTCCAGAGCTTTGCGGACCTCCCATAACTCGTTGATCTTGGTAACTACCGGCTCAAGCCCGGAATATTCAGAAGCCAATGCCACATAGGTTTCCGGATCGGGATTTGCTGCCATCTTATTCTGCAGCAATTCGAAACGAGCGCTGAGTTGTCTAAGTTTTTCTTCGTCGAGCATGGTAGGTTTCCGGTTTGGCCGCGGGGCCGCGACCACAAGCAATGATATAAATAGGGAGCCGAAGCGAGAGTGTCAGCCGTTTGCAGCGACCCCGATATACCCACCTTAAGCGACGGGTCTAGTAGGGGATGCCATTCGCGGCAGCATAATCGGTCAGAAATTCGCGAATCGTCTGACCTCCATAGGGTTTCTGAATCTCCTCCAGGAGACGTTCTTGCAATCTCGCGATATCGGTTTCGAACAGGAGCGCCTTAACCGGCCCGATGGCAGCACCAGCCATTGAAACCGATCGATAGCCCAACCCGAGCAGCGCCAAGGCCGAAAGCGGCTTGCCGGCAATCTCGCCACAAAGCGTTGGGGGTTTGCCATGCCTTTCACAACCAACGACTATATGCCTAAGCACTCTGAGGAAACCACGGTTAAGCGGATCGAAGCGCTTTGCAAGTTTGGGGTTGGCGCGATCGCTCGCCATGATGAACTGGAACAGATCATTCGAACCAACCGATACAAAATCGACTGAATTCAATAGGTCGTCCATCTGGAAAAGTAGCGATGGGACCTCGATCATCGCCCCAAGCTGCAAAGAAATCGGCACCCGGTGACCGAAACGCGAGAGAAGCTCCACCTCGCGATTGACGATCTCCCGGACCTGGGTCATCTCCCGGGTTTCGGTTACCATCGGAACCATCAACCGCAAGTGACGCCCGGAGGCGGCTCGCAAGAGTGCGCGAACTTGCGACCGAATGAGTGCAGGACGGTCAAGCGCCAGACGCACCGCGCGCCAGCCCAAAGCGGGATTCTCTTCGTGTAAGCTCTTCATGTAGGGGAGAACCTTGTCACCACCGACATCGAGTGTCCGAAACGTCACGGGCTTATCGCCTGCCGCATCCAGAACCTTGCTGTAAAGCTCCTCCTGCTCCCCCGGTCGCGGAAAGCGCGAGGAAACCATGAATTGAAGTTCTGTCCGAAACAGGCCTATACCATCCGCGCCCGATTGATGCACATTGGGAAGATCCATCAACAGTCCGGCATTCATAAGCAACTGGATGGATTGGCCGTCTTTTGAAACCGCCGCTTTATCGGTCAGCTTTTCATAAACTTCACGGCGCTTGGCCCGGAAGCGGACCTTTTCGGCATAAGACGCCTCGACCTCTTCACTGGGCCGAAGGAAGATTTCACCTTCTTCACCGTCGACAATGATCGCGTTGTTGTTTTCCGCCAAAGAAACGACATTATGCAATTGCCCGACGACCGGAATACCGAGAGCTCGCGCCACAATGACAACGTGGCTGGTAGGCGTTCCCTCTTCCAGTACCAGGCCGCGAAGATTGGGACCGTTATAGTCGAGTAATTCTGCCGCCCCCATATTACGGGCAACGACGACGTAGTCATGGTCCAGCGCATCGGAAAGCGGCCCATGAGGCCGCCCGGCCAACTCCCTAAGCAATCGATAAGCCAGATCATCGAAGTCATGAAGGCGCTCGCGCAGGTAAGGATCGGACTGGCGCATCATGCGCGCACGATTATCGCTTTGAACTTTTTCGACCGCCGCCTCTGCCGTCAGACCGTTCTGGATCTGCTCGTCCATTCGGCGAACCCAACCACGGTCATAAGCGAACATGCGGTAAGCTTCGAGAACTTCCCGATGCTCGCCGTCGGTCGCGACCTGGCCGCTATCCAGCATGTCATCGATCGAGATACGCAGACTCCGCAGCGCCTTTTGAAGCCGCTGAGATTCAATCTCTGCATCTTCGTTGAACAGATTGGTCACCACCACGCGAGGTTCGTGCAAAACGACATGGCCGAGCCCGATTCCGTCTGCCAGCGCTGCACCCTGAAGGCTGAGCGGCCTAGATAAATCAAGCCCCGCACCCTGCTTTTCAAGGCCTTCGAGCTCGCCCGACGCGATCATCTCCGCCAGCACCATGGCCGTGGTTTCCAGGGCCTCGACCTCGTCTTCGCGATATATCCGTTTTGTCTGGTTCTGTACGACGAGCACACCAAGTGCCCTGCCTGATCGGAGAATCGGAACCCCCAGGAAGGAATGATAAATTTCCTCGCCAGTCTCAGGCAGATAGGCAAATGCGGGATGCGCCTGCGCGTCTTCGAGATTCAGCGTGCGAGCAGTCGCCGCGATCGTTCCAACCAGGCCCTGCCCGACACGCAGGGAAGCCTCGTGCACCGATTGCGGATTGAGGCCCTCGGTAGCGAAAAGCTCAAGAACCGCATCTGATCGCAAAACATAGACTGAACATACTTCAGCCACCATATTCTGCGCGATATGTTTGACAATCTTGTCGAGGCGATCCTGCGCGGACAAATCTTCCGCCATCACCTCTCGTAAGCGCTTCAGCAATGTCCTTGGACCTGCGGCGCCGTCCATCATGTCAATAATGCTCCGTTCGGCTCGCGGTCATTGCAGCGGGGCGAGCTGGCCCGTCGTCTCGGGAACTCCAAAAACATCGCAAGAAACAGAAACCCACGCAAGCCATGCATCGCGAACAAGACCGACTCTAGCGTCAGAATGCTTTATCCAGCCCATAGGTAGCATGCAGCGTACGGACCGCAAGTTCCGTATATTCAGACGAAATCAGAAGTGAAAATTTGATCTCGGAGGTTGTGATCGCGCGGATATTGATGCCTCTCTCGGCGAGCGCCCGGAATGCCGTCGCCGCAACGCCCGCATGACTGCGCATACCCATACCGATGACCGAAACCTTGACCAGACCGCGATCGCTCTGAATCAGCTCATAGCCGATCTGTTCACGATTCTCCTCGATCACCTTGATAGCTTTATCCAGATCGCCGTCCGGCACCGTGAAGGTCATATCGGTACGGGAACCGTCCTCGGAAACGCTCTGAACAATCATGTCAACATTGACATTCGCCTCGGCGAGCGGGCCGAAAATTGCCGCCGAAATCCCAGGGCGATCTGGCACACGCCGCAGCGATATCTGTGATTCATCTCGCGCATAGGCGATTCCGGTCACAACTTCCTTTTCCACGATATCTTCCTCATCACAAATCAGTGTGCCGGGTTGCAATGCTTCCGGATTGGAGTTGATCGATTCAGGTACATCGAAACTTGATCTTACAAAAGTTCTCACCCCATGGACCATTGCCATTTCGACAGAGCGCACCTGCAGCACCTTGGCGCCAAGTGATGCCATCTCCAACATTTCTTCGAAAGAGATGCGTTCGAGACGCCGCGCCTTGGGCTCGATCCTCGGATCGGTTGTATATACCCCATCAACGTCGGTGTAGATATCGCAACGGTCTGCATTAAGGGCGGCTGCAAGTGCAACGGCCGTCGTATCGGATCCACCACGCCCCAGGGTGGCAATCCTGTTATCCGGACCGATCCCCTGAAAACCGGCTATTACGGCAACCTGACCCAAGCAAAATCGGTGGATCAACTCATCGCCGTCAATCGATTCGATACGTGCCGCCCCATGAGCGCTGTCAGTCCTGATCGGAATTTGCCATCCGAGCCAAGAGCGCGCTTCCACGCCCATAGCCTGCAGGGTAATCGCGAGTAACCCGGCCGTCACCTGTTCGCCTGATGCCACGATCGAATCGTATTCCCGAGCATCGTGAATGGGCGAGGCTTCCCGGGCCCAAGCCACCAATTCATTAGTCTTGCCCGCCATTGCCGATACGACAACAGCAACTTCATTTCCCGCATCGACTTCGCGTTTGACATGTCGCGCCACGTTGCGGATGCGATCGATGTCGGCAACAGAAGTACCGCCGAATTTCAGTACGAGAAGCGCCATGGCAGTTATCGTTTCAGGAAATCGCGCTGGACACTGCCGCGCCTGACGGATGGATGCAGAATTGGCAGCATTCCGCGGTTCATGTTTCGCCGGGAGCTTTACTGAATAAAGGACCTGCTGGCAAGAAGAGCGCTACTCGATTACAGGTATGAATGCTTATTGACGATGCGAGGTTTTCAACCAAGTTAAAGAGGATTCCGAACCAAAGGAAATTCAGGCCATGGCAGCACAATCGAGAAGCGCGAGATCGACCATAGACGATGGTGAAATCGAGAGATTTTCCGCGTTGGCCGCAGAATGGTGGAACCCGAAGGGCAAATTTCGGCCACTCCACAAATTCAACCCCGTTAGGCTGAAATACATCCGCGAGAAAGTCATCGGTCATTTCCACCTCGATGAAAGTGCGCCGAAGCCATTCACTGGGTTACGTTTCCTCGATATCGGTTGCGGCGGCGGGCTTTTGAGCGAGCCAATGGCAAGGTTGGGCGCCGATGTCGTTGGCGCTGATGCAGCTAAAACCAACATTGAAGTGGCAAAGCTGCACGCTGAGCAAAGCGGCCTTTCGATTGATTACCGGGCTGATAATGCCGAAAGACTTGCTGAAAACGACGAAAAATTTGACGTCATTCTGAACATGGAAGTGGTCGAGCACGTCGCTAATGTGGATTTCTTCATGTCTCGCTGCGCAACCATGGTCAAACCCGGTGGGCTCATGTTCGTCGCGACGATAAACCGGACCTTCAAGGCCAAGGCGCTTGCTATCTTCATGGCTGAGAATGTCCTGCGATGGCTTCCCAAAGGAACCCATCAGTTCGAAAAGCTGGTCAAGCCA
>JAHEHW010000107.1 GCA_024639745.1 Salaquimonas sp.
CGTAAAGTTGAGAATACCCGGCACGATCAGGTAAAGCAGCCATACTGCAAACAGTGTCAGCGCCGTATTGAACCAACCATCGAACAGGTTTTTGCGCATCCAGCCAACAACGCCGACTTCGGAACCGGGCGGTGTTGCCTGCGGTACCATGCGGTTGCGCACATATTCGATTTCGAGCGCACCGCTATCGGCGCGATCCATAGCCGTTTGTGAATCGAGATCAGACATCGCTAGCTCCTATCGTTCCACAAGCGCCATGCGAGAGTTGTACCAGTTCATAAATAACGAGGTGAGAAGCGACAATGCAAGGTAGGTCAGCATCGTCATCAGCAGAATCTCCACCGCCTGCCCAGTCTGGTTTAGTGCCGTGCCCGCGAAGACCGAGGTCAGGTCTGGATAGGCGATTGCGACCGCAAGCGACGAGTTCTTCGTGAGGTTCAGATACTGACTTGTGAGCGGCGGAATAATCACCCGCAGGGCCTGCGGTATGATGACCAGGCGCAGCGTCGGCCCAGAACGCAAACCCAAGGCAAAGGACGCTTCCGTCTGTCCCCTATTGATTGCGAGAATGCCGGCCCGGACGATCTCCGCGATGAAGGAGGCGGTGTAGGTTGCGAGGGCAACGGTCAGAGCAATGAGTTCCGGGGGTATAGCAGCGCCGCCTCGCAGACCGAAACGGCCCGGTTCAGGATATTCCCAGCTCAAAGGGCTACCCAAAGCGAGGAAAACGATCGCGGGCGCAAGAATAATCAGGCCAAGAGAAGTCAGAAAGACAGGAAATTGCTGCCCAGTCGCCATCTGCCTTTTCTTCGCCCAGCGTCCGATGAAAATGCTCACCACGATCGCGGCTATCAAGGTGTAGATAACGAATTTGAATCCCTCACCCGGTATACCCTTGGGCGCAGTCCAGGCAGACACGTCGATGCTGCCGAAGATGCCGAGGCTCATCGGCTCACGCTTGCCAGGCAAAAAGGCAAGGACCCCTTTGTACCAGATAAAAATCTGTAAAAGCAGTGGAATGTTTCGCAAGATTTCGACGTAACCGTAGCTGATCTTGCGAATGATCCAGTTATTCGAAAGCCGTCCAACACCGACGAGAAATCCAATAACCGTAGCAAAGAAAACGCCGATGACCGCAACGATCAGCGTGTTCTGCAGACCGACAAGGTAGACAGTGCCGTAAGTCGATGTTTCCGCGTAATCGATGAACGGCGAAAAATTGACGCCAAAACCAGCAGTGTTTTCCAAGAAGCCGAAGCCGGACGCAATGCCCGCGGCGGCAAGGTTGTTGGCGGCATTGACGCCCATATTCCAGACCAGCCAGAGAATGGCTGCGAGAAGCACTAACTGGACGATCAGTCCACGCACCTTCGGATCATTTAGAAGCGCGACCTTAGGCGGTTCCTGGGAAGAGCCCATCGTATCGGTTGTTGCCATATTCCCCTCATTCCTGACGTCATGCCGGTTACCGGCGGCACAGCGGCTTCGGCAAAGCATAAAGCTTTCCGCATCGCTTGCTTGTTTGCAAGCCCTTATTCAAATGCGTTCCGGGATTTGCCGCGACAAAGATCAATTCCGTGACCAAAACAGCCGGTCATCCAGAAAGGAACGAAATTTGATTGGAAGGTTTGCGGGCTAGAAAAAAGGCCGGCTCGAGATCGAGCCGGCCTCAACTTTCTCCGATTAGCGGATCGGCGGAGCGTATTGCAGGCCGCCTTTGGTCCACAGAGCGTTCGCGCCGCGCTCGATTTCGAGCGGGGTCTCCGGACCAACGTTGGCAGCGAAGACTTCGCCGTAATTGCCAACTTCCTTGATGATGTTGGCAGCCCAGTTGGTTTCAAGGCCGAGCGAGGTGCCAAAATCACCTTCTGTGCCGAGAAGACGCTTGATGGACGGGTTGTCAGAACCCATCATCTCTTCGACATTCGCGCTCGAAACACCGAGTTCTTCGGCATTGACCATCGCAAAGTGCGTCCATTTGACGATGTTGAACCACTGGTCGTCGCCCTGACGAACAACCGGTCCAAGCGGTTCTTTAGAGATGATTTCAGGCAGAACCATATGGTCAGCAGGGTTTGTCAGCTTGAGGCGCTGCGCATACAGGCCCGATTGGTCGGTGGTGTAAACGTCACAACGACCTGCATCATATGCTGCTACGACTTCGTCGGCTTTTTCAAATGCGACGATCTCGTATTCCATTTTGTTTGCGCGGAAGTAGTCGGCAACGTTCAACTCGGTGGTAGTACCAGTGTTGGTGCAGACGGATGCGCCGGACAGCTCAAGAGCCGATTTCACACCAAGATCCTTACGGACCATGAAGCCCTGACCATCGTAATAGTTCACGCCGGCAAAGTTCAGGCCGAGCGTGGTATCACGCGACATGGTCCAGGTAGTGTTGCGCGAAAGCATATCGATTTCACCAGATTGCAATGCGGTGAAGCGCTCTTTCGCGGAAAGCGGGGTGTACTTGACCTTGCTCGCGTCACCAAATATAGCGGCAGCTACGCCACGGCAAAGGTCGACGTCGATTCCGGTCCAATTACCGTCAGAGTCCGGATTGGAGAAACCGGGCAGACCTTGGCTAACGCCACACTGGACGAAACCCTTGGCTTTCACGTCATCAAGCGTAGCTGCGCCAGCAGCTGTAGAAGCTGCACCGAGCACAACTGCTCCGATCGCGGCAGAAACCAATTTGTTTTTCATCAAAACAGCCTTTTCTATTGTCCTGTTACACATTGCGGCGCCCCTGCACGCTCAAGGTTCCTCCCTTAAGCGAAGCAGACGCATAGCCGCATTTCCCCCGCACAGTCTAATTGGCTTGGAACAAACAGACGGAGGCGAAAACCCTTTTTCACCTAAAGATTTGATTGACCCGCCCTTCGCTCCTCACCGACTGGCGAGATGCGATCGCACAACAGAACATCTTCGACGAAAGGTCAAGACTGAATTCAAAGAAAGCCTTAATCGATAATGCAAACGCACAATCTGGACGAAAATTGGTCCAATTTCGCAGAGTTTCGCGCGATTAGGTGCAAGCATGGATAGATTTTACGCTCAGTTTACCCGCTTTACGCTCAACTTTGTTCTCGACAATGCAGGGCATTTGCGCTCAGAAATCGGTGGGTGCGCCGCCCTCCCTTTTTCTGCGTTCGACAAACTCTTCCAATGCCAGTCGGGAATCGTCTGCCATCGGCGGCGCCTCGAATTCCTCGAGAATTCTTTTCCAAAGCGTGTTTGCCCGGTGCACGCTGTCGATTGATCCGCGATCGCGCCAATTCTCGAAGTTCGACCAGTCCGAGAGAAATGGACTGTAGAACGCCGTTTCGTAACGATCCTGCGTGTGTTGAATTCCGAAGAAATGCCCGCCGTGCCCGACCTCTGCGATAGCGTCGAAAGCGATTTCATCCGGATCCCATTTGACCGGTCGCATATAGGTGATCAATTGCTGCAGATATTCGCAATCCATGACGAATTTTTCATACGACGCGCAAAGGCCACCCTCGAGCCAGCCAGCAGCGTGATAGACCATGTTTACGCCTGACGTCATCGCGGCGAAGAGCGAGTTGGCCGATTCCCAGGTTGCCTGGTTGTCTGGAGCATTCGAAACGCAGGTATTGGAAGCCCGCAATGGCAGTTTATAGAATCGCGCCATCTGCCCTGTCATCTGGGTCGTGCGCATATAATCCGGAGTGCCAAAAGCCGGTGCGCCGGTACGCATATCCACATTCGAAGAAAATGTACCGATTGCGCAGGGGCAACCCGCACGAATGGTCTGGATTAGCGCGATCGCACAAAGCGCTTCCGCAATAGACTGGACGACGGTGCCGGCCAAAGTAATTGGCGACATGGCGCCGGCAAGCGTAAATGGGGTGACGATCGTCGGCTGTCCCTTTCGGGCAAGCCGCATCAGGCCATCGATCATCGGCCAGTCGTGCTTTAATGGCGAAGTCGAATTGATGTTTGTGTACATCCGCGGCTTGGCCTCGAACTCTTCGTGAGTGAGCCTGGCTGCAATTCGCGTCATCTCCATCACGTCTTCGACACGTTCCGTGCCAAGGCTATAGGCATGAACCACCTTGTCGGTCAGCAGCAATTTGTCATGCAGGCAATCGAGATGACGAATGGAGGGATGCAGGTCCATCGGCTCAACCGGATAGCCGCCGCAAAAATGGATACAATTGAAATACTGACTGAGTTTGATGAAATCCCGATAAGAGGCTCGGTCGCCAATTCGCCTGCCCCGATCGAGATCGGAATAATTCGGCGGCGAGGAGACATTGCCGAACACCATATGGTTGCCGCCAATGGTAATTTCCCGCTCCGGATTGCGCGGGGTTATCGTGAACTGAGAGGGTGCAAGCGCGACCTTTTCCATGACGAAATCACGCCCCATGCGCACCACGGCTCCGTTCGCCGTTTCGTTCTCAATGCTGCAGCCTTCGCGGCGGAAGATTTCTACCGCTTCATGGTTCAAAAATTCGATGCCGATTTCCTCAAGAACGCGCATCGCACCATCATGGATGGCCTCAACGCCCTCTGGAGGAAGCGGTTCGGTTGGCCGATCGCTGTTGATCGGGACCGACCAAGGAATTTGCGAAATCACGCTGCCGGTGCCGCGCTTGTTTCTGGATCGCCCACCCGAACGGCGTATCAAGCGCCCTTGCGGCCTTTTGATCTGATTGTCTTCGGGGATACCACCTGCGGCTGATTCAGACATCTCCTTGCTCTCGCATTCTTCCGGTATTCGCCACTATTGGCCGAATGCTACGGGAAGCGATCTCTATCAGGTGGAGGAAAAGCGGCCATAAACGCCAAATATCGGCCCCACGGATCCCTCAAGGGCCAGCATTCCGGCGCATCTCATAGAATCAAGGTCAGATCGATTTTTCGAGCTGATTGCGAAGCGATACGATGGAAAGGCCTTCCCTAATCGACACGTCGTCGTAGGTCAGCACCGTATCGGCGGCAACATCCCGGACCATTATGGCCTCTCCGGAAATCCCCAGCGGCAAAGCCCCCATCGGAATGGATATGCGCGCCGGTCGCAATTGTCCTGCAACGGTATAACCACCCTCGCCGTCCAGGCTTTCACCAGCCTTCAGATCGCGCTTCGCCACCGCGACCACATCGCCGCGGAATTCAGAGGCGGTGCCGGTCGTCTCGCCGCGCAGGCCGACATTCGCAACAGACATGCCGAGTTCGAGCCCGATCAGGTGCCAACGCTTATAACCGGCGAAATAGCGGCCGGTCGTATCCGTCGTCACCTTGTACTCTTCGAAGCAGTGTTTCTGGTAATCTGTCACGGCCTTGGCGCAGACCCAAACCCCCATGCGGATATCGTAATCAATCTGGTTTCCGTTCGCGTCCAGGCTGTTCAGGACTTCAACCATTCCTTCGCCCGACAGGACACCGCCTTCGAAAACCGGTTTCATCAGTTCCGGCAGATCGGCGATTGAGCCGGACGGATAGGTCAGTCCCGCTTCGGGTACGTCGAGCCCGCAGGCATTGGCGATCGCCGCCGATTCGATCGCCGGTTTCGTACCGTCCAGAAATGAATTGAACATTTTAGGGTTAAGCCGTCCTCGTTCCGCCTGCTCGCGGGTGAGGCCCCAATGCTCCCAGACGGTTTCCGGCGTCGAGAACCGATATTCGGGCTTCCATTTATGCCCACGCCCGGCCGCAGCCACTTCAAAACCGCAGGTCCTCGCCCAATCCACCAATTCACAAACCATAGCGGGCTGATCGCCGTAGGCCATGGAATAAAGTACACCATGTTCGCGGGCGATGCGGGAAAGTTCGGCGCCACAAACCGCATCGGCCTCGACGGTCGCCGAAATAACGTGTTTTCCCGCTTTGAAAGCAGCCAGTAAATGATCGACGGCAATCACCGGATTGCCGGTGCATTCAACAATGATTTCTATCTCATCTGTTGAAAAGAGGTTTTCCTTGTCGTCGGTTACGAATGTGCGGCCAGACGCAAGGGCATCCCTCATTGAGGTCGCCTCGTAGGCGTTGTCGGTCCAACCGGCCAATTTCAGGTTGGCCTTTGCCCGATCCGCGGCAAGATCAGCAATCCCGACGATGTGAATACCAGGCAATCGAAACGCCTGCGCCAAAAACATGGTGCCGAATTTACCAGCCCCGATGACCCCTACCCGTATTGGCTGACTGTTATTCTGGCGTTGCTGCAGTTGTTGATAAAGCGACACGGGTCCTCCGGCGGGTAAGGTTTGGATCGACAAAGGCCTCAATAGCGTATTGCGGCACAAATACCAGCGTCGAAATATCAAATTTCAACGGGTGAAATTGACTGGGCATTTCCAAGCCAAACTTTATGATTTGGCGGTC
>JAHEHW010000108.1 GCA_024639745.1 Salaquimonas sp.
GAGGGCCGAAGGATATCCAGGCTTTAGCCGCCATTTCGGTCAGGCATTTTCTCGGGTTACTGAAACGCCCAGACATCTGACTGAAGGAATGCGTATTGCGTTGAACTGTGCAGACGCTTCGCGTCCGCATGCTTCCCAGCCGCGCCATAGGCAAAAAGAGCGGCATCAAATGTTCCGGCGTCGGGTGGTTTTCCACCGCGAACGGAGCCCTTTGCTGCCAGTCGAGAATATATTCTCGATCTTTTTCAGCAATCTTATCGGCCAGACACCCTGCAAAAACGGTTACCTTCTGAGGCATTTCACCAAACCCGGCACGACCACGCATTGTCGCGAATATCGAGCAAAGATTATGCGTGATGTGACCGGACCCCATGACCAAGATGTTTTCATCGCGCTAGGACGCTGGACTCCGACCCAGCGCATAATGATAATTGGCGTCTTTCTTAGGACCGATCGAAATCTGTATGACCAGGACATCGGCCTCGGGAAACGCCAGCATCAACGGTGTCCATGTACCATGGTCAAACCCGCCCTCAGCCAGCAGCTCAGCTTCAATCCCGGCATCATTAAATAATAGACAATAAATACCACCTGCGATGGCTGCAACGAAAATGGTTGCGACAAGCCATTTCATCTAGTTTTCGTCTGCATCGCCATTGGTTCCGACCTCAGCTTCAGGCCCGCTTTTTGCAGCTGAACGCATCTTGTGGCGCCGCCTACCCTCAAGTGCTGCAATAACACCTCGCAAGGTTTGGATTTCCTGCTCGTTCATTTTCATATGCGTGAAGATGTTGCGAACCGTTTGCGCCATGCGCTCGCGCCGCTCGACCGGAAAGAAGTAGCCTGCCTCATCGAGCGCCCCCTCGACATGATCCATCAGTCTGACAAGATGCACGCGGTCGGCAACCGGTCGCGCTTCCCGCTCAAAAGCCTCGATAGCAGGGTTTTCTCCGGCTGTTTTCATCCATTCATAGGAAACGAGCAGCACGGCTTGAGCGATATTCAATGAGGCAAATGCGGGATTAACGGGGAAAGTGACGATCTCATCGCAAAGCGCGATTTCGTAATTATTCAGGCCCCAGCGCTCGCGGCCAAATAGAATACCAGTCTTTTCGCCCGCAGCGAAGCGCCGCCTCAAATCTACAGCGGCTTCTTCCGGTTCGCGAACTGGCTTGATCATGTCTCTCGGCCGCGCCGTAGTGGCGATAACGAAGTTCAGATCGCCAATCGCGTCGCCGAGGCTGTCATGAACGCTCGCGCCCTCGATAACATGAATAGCGCCGCTTGCTGCCTTTATCGCATGTTCATTGGGCCAGCCGTCGCGTGGTGTAACGAGACGCAGCTCCACAAGACCAAAATTCGCCATGGCCCGAGCAACCATTCCGATATTCTGGCCCAACTGAGGCTCGCACAGGATGATTGCCGGCCCCTCGGCAATTAGCTGCTTATTCTTGAAATCGGTTCCTGACATGACATCCCGTTAAAGGTATTGCGTCTGGTCTCGCCGCCTGTAGGCCTCGCTTTGCACCTTCGGCTGTTCCATTGCCATACCCCGGGAATGCTGCCAAGCGTAAAGACCCCGAGGGCGACGGCTTTGCGCATTAAACCGTCCCAAAGGCTAACGCCGAATACCTTTGCAGGCCCGATCAGTTTTGCTAAGAGGGTCTCAAATCTTCTCCGGGCAAACCCGCTCCAACACAAGAAAATCAAGGACAGCAAATGGCTAAGATCAAGGTCGACAACCCGGTCGTCGAACTAGACGGCGACGAAATGACGAGGATCATCTGGACGTTCATCAAGGAAAAACTGATCCACCCCTACCTCGATATCGACCTCGACTATTACGACCTTGGCATCGAGTACCGCGATGAGACCGATGACCAGGTCACGGTAGACGCGGCGAATGCCATCAAGAAACACGGCGTCGGCGTCAAATGCGCGACAATTACCCCGGATGAAGCACGCGTCGAGGAGTTTGGCCTCAAGAAAATGTGGCGCTCGCCGAACGGCACCATCCGCAACATCCTCGGTGGCGTTATTTTCCGCGAGCCGATCATCATTCGCAACGTACCGCGCCTAGTACCCGGCTGGACTCAGCCAATCATCGTCGGCCGTCATGCGTTTGGCGACCAGTACCGCGCCACCGATTTCAAATTTCCTGGCAAGGGGAAGCTTACCATCAAATTCGTCGGCGACGACGGCACCAAAATTGAGCATGAAGTGTTCGACGCGCCATCGTCTGGCGTCGCGATGGCGATGTATAACCTCGACGATTCGATTCGGGATTTCGCCCGCGCATCCATGAACTACGCGCTCGGCCGCAAGGTTCCCTGCTATCTCTCGACCAAGAACACCATCCTGAAAGCCTATGACGGGCGCTTTAAGGATCTCTTCCAGGAAGTTTATGAGGCCGAATTCGAGGACAACTTCAAGGAAGCGGGAATCTGGTACGAGCATCGCCTGATCGACGACATGGTCGCCTCAGCGCTG
The DNA here is from genome assembly GCA_024639745.1 of Salaquimonas sp. GTDB lineage: Bacteria > Pseudomonadota > Alphaproteobacteria > Rhizobiales > Rhizobiaceae > Salaquimonas. The sequence goes on from JAHEHW010000108.1 coordinate 2,491, forward strand.
AAATGGTCCGGCGGCTATGTCTGGGCCTGTAAAAACTATGACGGTGACGTTCAGTCCGACACGGTGGCGCAGGGCTTCGGATCGCTCGGACTGATGACATCCGTTCTTATGACCCCGGACGGCAAGACTGTTGAAGCGGAAGCGGCGCACGGCACCGTCACACGTCACTACCGGCAACACCAGAAGGGCGAAGCGACGTCGACCAACTCGATTGCCTCGATCTTTGCCTGGACACGCGGTCTCGCACATCGCGCGAAACTGGATAATAATGAAGCGCTGGCGGATTTTGCTAATACGCTCGAAACCGTCTGCATCAAGACCGTTGAAGACGGTTACATGACGAAAGACTTGGCGCTTCTGATCGGACCAGATCAGCCATGGCTTTCAACAACCGGGTTCCTCGACAAGGTTGATGAAAATCTGCAGAACGCGATGGCTTGACTGGGCGTGTTCTGACAAGAACGGAGAACGAAAAAATCGGGCCACACATTTGCCCGGTTTTTTTTCAGGAAGGCTCAGCAGGCCGTTGCGAGTCTTCCAGGCTGCATAGGGCCATCCGGCTTATCCGGCGTTTCAGGGCCATCCTGCACCGGATCACAATGATCCAGCCAATCGGCAATCCGTTTCGCGGTGTTTATCCCCTTTGCCCGCAAAGCATCGTTGCCAAACCGAACATTCGCCTCGATCGCATACCAATGCCCGTCAACACAGGCGAGATCGAAACCGGCATGGTCTATTCCCATCCCTCTTGCGAGACGTTGAACAAGCGCGATTGCAGCATTTGGAATCGCCGAGAAATCAGCTTCGCCACCACGCGAGATGTTATTGTGAAAGTCATCACTGACGCGCCAATAGGCAGCCACGACCTCATCACCGATCCAGACCACCCGCAGGTCCCGGTCGATTGGCAACATTTCCTGGGCATACAGCACATCGAGTTCCGGCAATAGGGCCTCGAGATCCCGCCGGCATTCGATCTTGAACACCCCTTGCCCCATCGAACTACGCGGTATCTTGACCACAAATGGAAAACCGAAACGATCGATTACTTGTTCCGCCGCTTCTGAAGTCGCCGGGAGGATCAGGGTTTCAGGCATGTGCTCGGGAGCAACCATCCACATGGCTCGGGTGAACTCGATCTTGTTCTGCCCGAACCGATAACTGGCAACGCTCGGGAAAATCCGGCATCCAAGTGTATGGATCAGCGGGTTGACCTGCCATTCCTCCGGAAACAATACCCAGTCGGCCTGTCGCAAGTCGTCGCGACAGGCAAACATCTGCTCGGGTTTCAGGGCTCGAACATGCTCGATACCTAGTGTTCGGAAGACATCAAAGCTGATCAGTTTCTTTTCGCGGTCCACGGGTTCTCAAACGCCTCAAGCGACAAAGGACGCAGGCGTTTATGCTGGGATATGTCCGCTGTCAAGCTGAAAGCTGCGCCTTGATCGCGGCGACGGCGTCGTTGGCCTTCCCACCATCGGGCCCGCCTGCCTGCGCCATATCCGGACGACCGCCGCCGCCTTTGCCGCCGACAACCTCCGCGCCCGTCTTGACGAGATCTACCGCATTGAACCGATCCGTCAGGTCGTCGGTGACGCCAACCACAAGGGAAGCCTTCCCGTCTTCGGAAACACCGACCATCGTGACCACGCCCGAGCCGAGTTTTGCCTTCGCTTCATCGACAAGGCCCTTAATTTCCTTGCCGCCAATTCCCTGTATAACCTTGCCGAGGAACGAAACGCCGTTAATGATCTCAGACTGGTCACCGCTGGCGCTGCCGCCGCCAAGCGCCAGTTTTTTTCGGGCTTCTGTCAATTCGCGCTCAAGTTTGCGCCGTTCTTCGACGAGCGAACGCACGCGGGAAACCGCGTCGTTGGGACTGACCTTGAGCGTTTCGGCTATTTCGGCCATTCGCTCTTCCTGGTCTTCCAAATAAGCGAAAGCCTCACCCCCCGTCAGAGCCTCGAGCCGGCGCACTCCGGCTGCCACGGCGCCTTCGCCGACAAATTTGATGAGACCGACCTCGCCGGTGTTGCGAACATGCGTACCGCCACACAATTCCAGCGAATAGATTTTACCCTTTTTCTGCCCTCTGATCGCTTGGCCCATTGAGACGACGCGAACCTCTTCTCCGTATTTTTCACCGAAAAGTGCCATCGCACCCTGTTCGATCGCATCATCGACCGACATCAAACGCGTGGAAACCGGTGCAGATTGCCGAACGATCTCATTGGCGATTTCTTCGACCTCGTGCAACTCGTCCCGCGAGATCGGTTTTTGATGCGAAAAGTCGAAACGGAGTCGGTCGGGCGCAACCAGAGACCCCTTTTGGGCGACGTGCTGGCCCAGAACCTCACGCAGCGCTTCATGAACAAGATGAGTCGCCGAGTGATGCCGGCGCAGCCCGCTCCGGGCAATATGGTTGATTTCGAGTTCGACCGGTATTCCGGTGGTTATCTCGCCTTCGGCAACCGTGCCTAAATGAACGTGCAGGCCTTCGCCGCGCTTTACCGTATCGCGGATAGTGACACGGCCGCCTTCGAAACGAATTTCGCCCGCATCGCCTTTCTGACCGCCCGACTCCCCGTAAAATGGCGTCTGATTAACAATGACGGCGACTTCCGTTCCGACCGTTGCGTTTTTGACCTGCGCGCCATCCACCACCAGCGCCTGGACAACACCTTCCGCGGTTTCAGTCTCATAGCCGAGAAATTCGGTCGGCCCGAATGCTTCCCGGATATCGAACCAGACGCGCTCATCCGCAGCTTCACCAGATCCGGCCCATGAAGCGCGGGCCTCGGCCTTTTGCTGCTCCATTGCTGCATTGAAAGCATCAACATCAACCGTGATCTCGCGCCGACGGAGCGCATCCTGCGTCAAATCAAGCGGAAAACCGTAGGTGTCGTAGAGCTTGAAAGCGGTCTCGCCATCGAGCTCATCACCCGCCGACAAGTCACTTGTTGCATCTCCGAGCAACGAAAGTCCGCGTTCGAGCGTTTTGCGGAACCTCGTCTCTTCCAATTCCAGCGTCTCGGTAATCAATGCCTTGGCACGCTCCAATTCCGGATAGGCGCTGCCCATCTCGGAGACTAGCGTCGGCACCAGTTTGTAGATCAACGGCTCCCGCGCACCCAAAAGGCTGCCATGGCGCATCGCGCGCCGCATGATGCGTCTGAGCACGTAACCGCGCCCCTCATTGGAGGGTAGAACACCGTCAGCGATCAGGAAGGAAGATGCCCGCAGATGGTCAGCGATGACACGATGGCTTGGCGCCGCATCGCCCTCCGCCTTCACACCGGTTTCGGCGACACTGCCTGCGATCAGACTTTTGAAAAGATCGATATCGTAATTGTCGTGAACCCCTTGCAGGACAGCAGCGATCCGCTCGAGACCCATACCGGTATCGATCGATGGTTTCGGCAGATCCACCCGCTTTTCGAGCGTCAATTGCTCAAACTGCATGAAAACCAGATTCCAGATCTCGATGAACCGGTCGCCGTCTTCATCCGGCGATCCCGGCGGCCCGCCCGGGATATCCTCACCGTGATCGTAGAAAATCTCGGAACAGGGGCCGCAAGGCCCCGTATCGCCCATCGCCCAGAAATTGTCGCTCGTCGAAATCCGAATGATTTTCTCATCGGATAGCCCGGCGATTTTTTTCCAGAGCGCCGCAGCCTCGTCATCCGTGTGAAAGATTGTAACTAGGAGTTTGGACTCGTCGAGACCGAACTCCTTCGTCAGCAAGGACCAGGCATGATAGATCGCTTCTTCCTTAAAATAATCTCCGAAAGAAAAATTGCCCAGCATCTCGAAGAAAGTGTGATGTCGGGCAGTATAACCCACATT
>JAHEHW010000109.1 GCA_024639745.1 Salaquimonas sp.
GATCGACGTATCGAGCCCGCCGGAATAAGCGAGAACGACTTTTTTTGCGCGTAGCGGCTTGGACATTGAAAAACCCGTGTTTGAAGGAAATCGCGGTTGGAATATTCGCGGGCAATTTAGTCATAAAGCGTTCTGGCGCAAGGTAGGCCATGCAGAAACTCCCGGTTGGGATCACGTTGAGGCTCAATCAGCTTCCGGGATGTCATTTCCGGTGGCGACAAGCGCAGCCTTGTGCGCTAAATCCGGAGTCACAGACAGGCGGGACCGCTTGTTTGTAAGATCGCTGGAGCCAGACGCATGACCTTCATACCCGAGGCGCATATTCTCCTCGCTTATTTGCTCGGTGTCGTGGTGATCACTTTGACGCCCGGACCTGACATGACCTTTTTCGTCGGACGATCCATCGCTCAGGGCGCAATCGCCGGCCTGGTAGCCATGAGCGGCGCCGTCACCGGGATTATCGTTCACAGCCTGTTTGTAGCCTTTGGCCTTTCCGCGCTGGTTCTTGCGTCGCCTTTACTGTTCACAATCGTGAAGATTGCAGGCGCGCTCTATCTTGGCTGGCTTGCAATTGACGCGATCCGTAACGGTTCAACCTTCCGGATTTCGGAACGCCAGCAAAGGCAACGGTCACTGTTTGCCAATTGGTTGCAGGGATTGGCTATCAACCTTCTCAATCCCAAGATCATCCTCTTTTTCATGACCTTCCTGCCGCAATTTGTCGATGCAAGCGATCCTCACGCTCCCGGCAAACTCTTCTTTCTCGGCGTTTTCTTTGTGGTGGTTGCGGCGCCGCTGATGGTGCCTTTGATTCTTGCAGCCGGCAAGTTTGCCGAATGGATGAAAAACAATCCGAAGGTTACCCGCATTACCGACTATCTTTTCGCAACTGTTTTCGGGGGGTTTGCCGTAAGCATCCTGCTGACGCAGAGAGGCTAAGCGCGTTGATCCTGCGGCCTTATGAATGATCGGAAACAGACGGTTTGCGCAGCCAGTTGCCTGCGTTGCGGCCCGCTATCAGCCAGTAGAAAAAGCCGCCGATGAACCCGGCCGTGAGCAGAATGACGATCGTGCCGTCGGACGGCAGTCCGTGATTGACCTGGCCAAAAGCCGTCAATCCGGTGAATAGCGCTACTGCGCCACCGAGGACGAGGTTGATCGTCATGCCCTGCCAGCACATTCCTTCCGCAACTACGACAGCAAGGGTCAGGGGCAGCGCAGCAAGGCCGATGACATGGAAGCTTGATATGAACCCCATAAAGATCACAAGAACGGTTACAAGCGGTTCGGCATTGTGGTGCCCGCTGTTCCCAAACTCGTTCATCTCAATAAAGAATTGATCGAATACGCCGCCAACCAGACCCGCGGAGAGAAATAGGCTGGCTGCCAAAGCGGCACAGAATACCCCAATCGAGATCCAGATAAGCCGCACGACGAGATGGCCAAGGAATTGCAAGCTGTGGTCTCACTCGCCGTGACCGGCGATCATCATCGCCTCAAGCGCGAGGCGGTTTTTCTTGCGAAGCCGTTCGGATGCGGACTTCAATTGCCCACAGGCGGCGAGAATGTCACGGCCGCGCGGTGTGCGGATCGGCGAAGCGTAACCATTGTCGTTGATGAACTCGGCAAACCTCTCGATCGTTTCCCAATCGGAGCATTCGTATGGTGAGCCCGGCCACGGGTTGAACGGTATCAGGTTGATTTTCGCCGGTATGTCCTTGAGCAAGCGAACCAGTTCGCGCCCATCCGAAAGCGAATCGTTGACGCCCTTCAGCATGACATATTCGAAGGTAATCCGTTTTGCGTTGGATAGTCCTGGATAGGTGCGGCAGGCCTCCATCAGATCCTTCAGGGGATATTTCTTGTTGATTGGGACCAGTTCATTGCGGAGCTCGTCATTGGTCGCATGCAGCGAGATTGCCAGCCCGCAACCGATGTCTTCGCCGGTTTGGCGAATATAGGGCACGACACCCGAGGTCGAGAGCGTGATACGCCGCTTCGAAAGCGCAAGCCCGTCGCCATCTGAGGCAATCAGCAAAGCGTCACGAACGTTTTCGTAATTGTAGAGCGGTTCGCCCATACCCATCATCACGATGTTGGAGATCTTGCGTCCGGTTTCCGGTACGATCGCGCCCATCGGCGTGTCGGCATCCGGAAAATCCCCCAGGCGATCACGGGCCACCATCACCTGGGCCAGGATTTCTTCCGAGGTCAGGTTGCGAACCAATTTCTGCGTGCCCGTGTGACAGAAGCTGCAGGTCAGCGTGCAGCCTACCTGGCTTGAAACGCAGAGCGTGCCCCTGCCCTCCTCAGGAATATAGACCGTTTCAACTTCGACCGGTCTGCCGGCTCCTCTTGCAGGAAACTGCATCAGCCATTTTCGGGTCCCGTCTTCCGAGATCTGCTCTTCCGTGATGATGGGCCTGGCAATGGTAAACTGGTCTTCGAGCTTGCCGCGAAGGTCCTTGGAAATATTGTGCATGCGGACGAAATCCGAGACGCCGCGTATGTAGAGCCAGTGCCAGAGCTGCGAAGCGCGCATTCTCGACTGTTTTGCCGGAACGCCGATCTCGGTCAGCGCTTCGGCGAGCGCCGCGCGGGTCAGCCCAATCAGGGGTTTCTTTTGCTCGTCGATCAGTTCTTGCGAGGCTGTGACGACGGGGCGATCTTCGGGATTTTTCAAATCGATCGATACGGGCATTGCAATCTTGTCCGGATAGTTTCCGCCTGCGCATATCATGACCCGGCGGAAAAATCACGTGGTGAAAACTGCTGTCTCGGGTCAAAACGAAGTCGACCCGCCAGAAACCTGGCGAGCCGGCACTTCCATAATCTTACTATATGGCTATTTGCAGTCCGCGATATCAGCCAGTGAAGCGGAGACGCCGAGCAGGGAATATGTATATTCCGTCCGGTTTCCCCGGCGCGAAACGGCTTTCACTGTCATGTCAACGCCACTTTTCATGGCTTCGACCATCGCCGCTTCGTCAGCCGGATTTTTCAGCCATGCATTGTAGGACTTGGCGAAGAGCGGAAAGGACTGGTCGCCGATTGTAACCATAGCCTCGGAATTTTCATCCATCTGGTAGGTGGTTACGAATTGCGCTTCCATTCTGACGCCCTGGTTGGGAAATTTGGCCAGCATGAAATAGACATGGTCGCCATGATCCAGATCGGTTGGCAGTTTCTTCTGAGCATCGGTAATGACATAGCAGACAAGGCCATCGTCACCCTGATATTTCACGGAGGCCCATGCCTTGTTCTGCTTGATGATTTCAGGCTTGGCGGCAAGCGCGGGGCGGGTGCCGGTCGCGAACAAAAGCAAAGATGCGGTTGCGGCGACCAGAGCGACTGCAGTCGCAATTCTTTCAAATGGATGGTTCCAGTCAGCGATTTTTGAAGTCATCTTGCGTCTTTTCCGGTTCCTGTCTGAACTCGTTCAAGGGCTTGTTTGCAGCGATAAACCAAGTTCGCTGCCAGTTTGCGCGGCGTTATTGGCGAGCGCTTTGATCCAACATGCTTTATTTTCCCTTACCAAAGCGTGAACATTTCGCAAGAAATCACGGCTCGGTCAGCGATGAATTTTTGCGATCAATCAAACAAACTGGGCGAGAATTTGACCAATCTCCCGGGCTCTATCGCCGTTTCTCCAATCCGTCCACGGCCCATGTACGGCCTCTGCGGCCTGGAAGCCTTTCGCTTCCGGAATAAAGCGGCTTGCCGTGCTGGTGATCCGGTAGACCGAATACTGGCGCGCCCGCTCTGATCGGCCGTTCGGCGAACCGCCCCAGTGAAATCATTCGATCATACATCATGATGGCTCCGGCCATCGCCAAATTGATGCAGATATGGATGGGTAGCTTTACGATGAAATCGCAACGTTCGGTCATTTCCGCCGATAGGGATCCACCTTCCGGACCAAGAATATAAGCGGCACGCGTTGGGTGGCGAAAGCTCGGCAGTTCAATGGCGGCGTTTGTGAGTTCCATGCCAACGAGCCTGCACCCTTCGGGCAGAACGAGATCGCCGGCATTTTCAAAATTGTACCACGGCATGTGATCGCGAGAACGTGCCGTATCGGACGGGGGCTTGCCAATTCTCTCATTGGGCGCGATCGTGAAGACAAAACTTGCGCCGAACCCATTCGCCGAGCGTGCCAAATTACCGAAATTCATCGGTTTGGAAGCGCCTTCAACGCCAATGCCGAAATAGCCACGCGGGCCTTTGGAGCCTTTATCGGATACGATCGCCATGGAGGCGATTTAGACCGAACCCGGCTGGATTGCCAGTGTTTAGCTGGCGCTAGCGTCGTTTTCGTCACTCGCTTGTTCGCGAAACTCCGCCAGCTTTTCACGCGCTACCTGGCGATGCTCATGGCGGATATTGCCACGGATCGCGGCAAGTACAGCCGTCAAAACCGCGATATCATCGGTGAAGCCGAAGCCCAGTAGAAAGTCCGGAATCGAATCTAGCGGCAGGATAAAATAGGCAAGAGCCGCCAATAACATCGCACGGACCCGCTGTGGTGTCGCCGGGTCAAGGGCGCAGTAATAGCCTGCTACCACTTCCTCGATGAATGGGATTTTGTCCGCAGCAACGGCAAGCTTCTTCCAGAAGCCGGAGCGCACGCGCTTCTCGTTAGCGCCGATTTTTTCTTCGGCGCCGTTCAAGATCTCGCCTTCAAGCGGCTTGTCGAGCTTACTGTCCATTATAGGAATATGGGCATACGGACCTCTTTGCGCAACCAAGCGCCAGGCGAGCCATCAATCGCCAGCGAGCTTGTTCATGAACCCGGCGAACTTTATGTCGAGCTCGCTCAGGCCGTCCACATCATGGGTTGCGAGCGTTACTTCGACCTTGTTGTAAACGTTGAACCATTCGGGATGGTGATCCATCTTTTCCGCCATCAGGGCCGCACGAGACATGAAGCCAAACGCCTCGTTGAAATCTTTGAATTTGAAGCTGCGAGAGATTGCATCGCGATCTTCGCTGCGGCTCCATCCGGTCAACTCGCTCAATGCTTTGCTGATTTCCGTATCGGTCAGCTTTTCTGCCATCAGATCTATCTCCAATCTGGCTTGGTTCGCTTAAAAAGCATATGTCGCGATAGGCGATACGATCAAACAATCACTCAGGCGCATCCGGGGACAACCATATTGAAACGCATTCTTTTTGTATGCCTGGGAAATATCTGCCGCTCACCACTCGCGGAAGGAATATTTCGCGCGCATGTCGTTGATGCGGGTCTCGAGAAACTGATCGAGATCGACTCAGCTGGGACGGCATCGTGGCACCAGGGGAAGCCACCGCATCCCATGTCAGTTCGGATTGCGCGGGAATACGGTATCGATTTATCCGTCCAGCGGTCCCGCCCGCTTCGGCCGACCGACTTCTCTCACTTCGATCTGATTCTGACCATGGATCGATCCAATCTCGATGGCGTACGCGACCTTGCCCGTGATTCTTCCGGCAAAGCCGAGATGGGACTGTTCCTGTCATATGCAGGGCTTGGGGAACGGAATATTGCCGATCCTTATGGCTTGCCTGAAAGTGCCTATCGTGACACCGCACGCATTCTGGCAGAAGCGGCGCCTGCAATCGCGACCAAGCTGATGGAGCGATAACTTCAGGCTTCGTCCAGTTCGAACGCGCCTGTCTGTGGGTCAAGCTGGCCTGAAAATTCGAATTCGACGGGACCGGTCATCAAGACGTGGCCGTTTTCGGACCACTCTATCTCTAGCTCGCCTCCGGGAAGCAGCAGCCGCGCCTTGCGGTCCGTCAATTTCTTTCTGGCTGCGCTTACCAGTGTGGCGCAGGCAGCAGAGCCGCAGGCGAGCGTCAAGCCGGCGCCGCGTTCCCAGGTGCGCATCTTGATCAGATCGGGCGCAATAACCTGTGCGATCGTTACGTTTGCGCCTTCCGGAAAGATCGGGTGATTTTCCAGAAGCGGCCCAAAACGGTCCAGATCGTAGTTGTCTGGATCTTCGTCCACCCAGAAGATCGCATGGGGGTTTCCCATGCTGGCGACACTGGGCGAATGAAGGACGGGTGCTTCGATAGGGCCAATCTGGAGCTCTATTTTCCTGGTGTCGTGAAATTCTTCCGCAAGCGGGATGTCCTCCCAGCCGAAACGGGGAATTCCCATGTCTACCGTGATCAGACCGTTTTCGGAGACGTTTGCCGCCAGCATTCCGGCCCGTGTGCGGAACCGAAATGTGTCATGCCCGTTTTCCTTGCGCAGATAATCGACGACGCAACGCATTCCGTTTCCGCACGCGCCCGCCTCGCTGCCATCCGAATTGTAGATTAGGATACCAGCATCAAAGCCTT
>JAHEHW010000003.1 GCA_024639745.1 Salaquimonas sp.
GATGCCGGCCTCTTGGCAGAGCGCGGCATAGCGAGCCAATGCATGGGCATTCGCCTTGATGCAATTCCAGCTTGGCGTGGTCCCACTAATTGTGATCACTGCGCGCCATTTTGCAAAGCGTGCACCGGCTTCATAATATTTGGCGAGCCGTTCACGAAGACCATCCAGGCCTTCGGTCACTTTTTCGATCTTGGTATTCGTCAGGTCTTTCGCGCCCTTGTCGACCTTGATGCCGGGGATCGATCCGACCTGCTTGATTAGATCGACGAATGGTGTGCCGTCGGCAGCTTTCTGGAAAAGCGTCTCTTCAAACAGGATAACACCAGAGATGTAATCCTTCATCGCCTCTTCGCTGCGAAACAGCATTTCGCGATAGTCGCGGCGATTGTCTTCCGTGTTTTCGATTCCAATGGAGTCGAACCTTTTCTTGATTGTGCCGGTGCTTTCATCGGCAGCAAGGATCCCTTTTCCTTCTGCCGTCATAGCGACGGCAATATCCTCAAGGCGTTCGCTCATTTCAAGTTACCTCTTTTTGATGTCTCCCGCATGATGGATCGTGCTTTAGCAGAAAGTCTTGCGGCAATAAATCCTACGTTCAGACCTTAAACGATTGAAAAATGCGGTTTTCAGGAGTTTTTCGCAAGTACCGCTATGCCGGGTAATTCCTTGCCCTCCATCCATTCGAGAAAGGCGCCGCCAGCGGTCGATACATAGGTGAAATCGTCTGCCACTCCGGCATGGTTCAGAGCCGCAACGGTATCACCACCGCCAGCGACCGAAACAAGCTTGCCGGATTTCGTAAGCGAGGCTGCTTTCCTGGCAGCGGCGACGGTGGCCGTGTCGAACGGCTCGATCTCGAATGCGCCCAATGGGCCATTCCAGACGACCGTTGCCGCTTCCTCGAAAACCTTCTCGATATCTGCGACCGTGTGGGGGCCCGTGTCAAGGATCATGGTTCCGTGAGGGATGGCTGCTATTTTGGCAACATGATTTTCGGCATGTGCCTTAAATTCACCTGCCACCACGGCGTCTGAAGGAAGAAGGATGCGGCAGTTCTGCTTTTCGGCCTCGGCAATGATCTTGCTGGCCGTTTCCGCGAGGTCGTGCTCGCAAAGGGATTTCTGTACATCGTAACCCTGCGCGGCTAGGAATGTATTCGCCATGCCGCCTCCAATCACGAGCGTATCCACCTTAGAGACCAAATTCATCAAGAGATCGAGCTTGGTCGAAACCTTGGCGCCGCCAACGACCGCGACGAGCGGGTGGCGCGGATCGCCAAGTCCGGCCTCAAGGGCCTGGAGTTCGGCCTGCATGGTGCGGCCAGCTACTGCGGGCAGCAATTCTCCCAGTCCGACGGTAGAAGCGTGGGCTCTATGAGCGGCCGAAAACGCATCGGCGACGAAGATGTCACCATTCGCAGCGAGCGCCTTGGCAAATTCAGGTTCGTTTTTTTCCTCGCCCTCATGGAACCGGGTATTCTCGAGCAGAAGAACATCGCCGTTTTCCATCTGGGAGACGGCCGCCTCTGCCATTGACCCAACGCAATCGGTTGCAAAGGCCACGCTTTTGTCGAGTAGATCCGACAGCACCCCAACGACCGGGGCCAATGACATTTGCGGTACGATTTTTCCCTTAGGGCGACCGAAATGCGCTAGCAGGACGACCTTGGCTTCCTTTTTAGATAATTCCAGAATGCCCGGAACAAGACGCTCTATCCGGGTTGCATCCGTCACGCGACCCTCTTCCATGGGTACGTTGAGATCCACACGGACAAGCGTTCGCTTGCCGGCCACGTCGATATCGTCAATGGTATTGAAAGCTGTCATGCGGTTTTACTCCCAGCTTCGGGCAAAGATATCCGTCGGGTCACAGACCTGACAAATCGTCGTCGCGCCGGCCTCTGCCTATACCGATCCATGTAGCAGTTCCGCGTCCGTCCGGGCGGTCGGTGTTGACGTCATCCTGGTAGCGGTCATTCTCGATGGAGCGTGAAAACAGGCGGGCCAGAACAATCGCAAGCGCGGCAATTGCCAGCGGCAGGGCGACGAATATCCAACCCACCTGCTCCATTCTATTCCTTAGATCAGCTTGCCCATCACAACCGCGGTGTCTGACATGCGGTTCGAGAAGCCCCACTCGTTGTCATACCAGGAGAGGATGCGCACGAGGCTTCCTTCGAGAACCTTGGTCTGATCTTCGCAGAAGCATGACGAATGCGGATCGTGGTTGAAGTCCATTGAAACCAGCGGATCGGTGATGTAGCCGAGGATACCCTTGAGTTCGCCCTCGGATGCAGCCTTCACGGCGGTATTTACCTCTTCCACGGTCACTGAGCGCGACGGGATAAATTTCAGGTCGACGACCGAGACATTCGGCGTAGGTACGCGAATAGCCGATCCGTCGAGCTTGCCGGCAAGCTCAGGCAGGACCAGACCGACCGCTTTCGCGGCGCCGGTCGATGTCGGAATCATCGACATTGCCGCGGCACGGGCGCGATAAAGATCCTTGTGCATCGTGTCGAGGGTAGGCTGGTCGCCGGTGTAGGAGTGAACCGTAGTCATGTAGCCTTTCTCGATCCCGAATGCCCTGTGAAGAACGTAGGCAACCGGAGCAAGGCAGTTGGTCGTGCAGGAGGCGTTCGATACGACCACGTCCTCGGATGTCAGCGTGTCGTGGTTGACGCCGTAGACGACGGTTTTGACGTCGGAACCGCCCGGAGCCGAGATCAGAACACGTTTCGAGCCGTTCTCGAGATGGATGGCAGCCTTGTCCTTGCTGGCGAAGATCCCGGTGCACTCCAGAGCTACATCAACGCCCTCCCATGGAAGTTCCTTGGGATCGCGGATCGCGGTGACCTCCATTGGGCCGCGACCTGCATCGATCGAATTGCCTTTTACGGTAACTTCAGATGGAAAACGCCCGTGGACGGAGTCATGACGCAGCAAATGGGCATTGGTTTCGACAGGCCCGAGATCGTTGATCGCGACCACTTCTATATCCGTACGACCGGACTCAATAATTGCTCTCAAAACGTTACGCCCAATGCGTCCAAATCCGTTAATCGCTACCTTTACTGTCATTGTCCCAATTCTCCGATGTCTAACCTGTCGATTGCTTCCGGCAATCGCGTTCCGTTATTTCTCCAGGCGTATTTAATCACCCAGTTTTGCTTTTACCGCCTTCGCTACCGCGTCACTGGTGATGCCGAAATGATCGTAAAGCTCTTTATAGGGGCCGGAAGCGCCAAAGGTCGACATGCCAATGAAGATTCCGCTATCGCCGATAAATCGCTCCCAGCCGAAGGATACGCCAGCTTCGACCGCCACCCTTACCGGGGCGTCGCCCAGAACGCTTTTCTTGTAGTCGGCGCTTTGTGCCTCGAACAACTCGAATGACGGGACCGAAACAACGCGTGCCGGGATGCCGTCTTCGGCTAGTTGATCACGGGCGTCGAGGGCTATCTGAACTTCCGAGCCGGAAGCGAAAATCGTTGCCTTCGCTTCTGCGTCGCTGTCAGCAAGAACATAGGCACCTTTCGCGGAGCGATTGCTCTCTTCGAAATCGGCTCGTACCGCTTTCAGGTTCTGCCTAGTAAGCGCGATTACGGTCGGGGTCGAAGCATGTTCGAGCGCCAGTTGCCAGCATTCCGCTGTTTCCATCGTATCTGCCGGGCGAAGGACGAGAAGGTTTGGCATTGCCCGCAGCGAGGCCACTTGTTCGACCGGCTGGTGCGTTGGGCCGTCCTCACCCAGGCCGATGGAATCATGGGTCATTACGAAGATCGAACGAATCCCCATCAGGGCAGCAAGACGAATTGCTGGCCGGCAGTAGTCTGCAAAGACCAGGAAACTTCCCGAATAGGGAATAATGCCGCCATGCAGCGCCATGCCGTTCATCGCTGCGGCCATGCCGTGTTCACGAATGCCGTAGTGAATAAAGCGACCGGAGAAGTCACTCGGACTGATGACCTCGATATTCTTTGTCTTGGTGTTATTCGAACCGGTGAGATCCGCAGAACCACCGATCGTTTCCGGCACGGCGGCGTTGACCGTTTCAAGCACGTATTCCGATGACTTGCGCGTAGCCATCTCCGGCTGCTTTTCAGCGATATCCTTTTTGAGGGATTGCATCGCCGTTTCGAAATCGGCCGGCAATTCTCCGCGCATGCGGCGTTCGAATTGACCGCGCAGTTCGGCTTCCATGCCTTTGAAGCGCTTTTCCCATTCTTTGCGTTTCTGGCCTGACTGCAAGCCGGCGATGCGCCAAAGATCGAGGGTTGCCGTGTCAATCTTGAACGGTTCGTTGCTCCAGCCGAGCGCTTCGCGAGTCTTATTGATCTCGTCTTCGCCGAGTGGCGAACCATGCACTTTCGAAGTGCCAGCCTTATTGGGAGAGCCGAAGCCGATCACCGTCTTGCAGGCGATCATCGTCGGCTTATCAGACTGCTTAGCCTTCTCGATCGCTGCCGAAATCTCTTCAGGCTTATGACCGTCAATTCGTAAAGTGTTCCAGCCACTTGCCTTGAAGCGGGCGATCTGATCGGTGGAATCCGAGAGCGAAACCGCGCCATCGATGGTGATGTTGTTGTCGTCCCACAGAACGATCAGCTTTTTGAGCTTAAGGTGTCCGGCGAGCGAGATGGCCTCTTGCGATATTCCTTCCATCAGGCAGCCATCGCCTACCAGACAATAGGTGTAGTGGTCGACGATTTCTGAGGAAAACTCCTCCGCGAGGTGACATTCGGCTATGGCCATACCCACCGCGTTGGCAATGCCCTGACCCAGGGGCCCTGTGGTCGTTTCGATGCCCGCGGCATGTCCATACTCAGGATGGCCGGCGGTTTTTGAGCCGAGCTGACGAAAATTTTTAATCTCCTCAAGCGTGATATCCTCGTAACCGAGAAGGTAAAGCGCCGAATAGAGGAGCATCGAGCCGTGCCCTGCGGACAACACGAAGCGATCGCGGTCCGGCCATAAGGGATCCTTCGGATCGAATTTCATGTGCTCTGTGAAGAGTACCGTGGCAATGTCAGCGGCTCCCATCGGCAGGCCTGGATGGCCGGAATTGGCGGCCTGAACCGCGTCAATCGACAAGAAGCGGATCGCATTTGCCATTTCCGAAAATTTTGCACGTGAGGTCATTGAGAAATTGTCCGTATCGGGCTGGTTGCAAAGTCTGATCGGGCTAGCGACTTGTCATGCGCAAAACCGATCTTTCGATGGCCGGTGCTGATCAAGCGGGCAGACACATATCAGGTGCGCATGAACTGTCAATAAAACTTGCTTGCCGCGCGGCTTGAGCCAGCTCAAAGGTTGCAACGCGGTGACAATAATCCACATCATTTTGTGATATCCGCAGGAGTAATTCTCAGTATGATTAACCAGAAACGATCCACAGCATGATGAACTTAAGGTTGTCATGCGGATTGACCCTGCCTTCAAGCAACGCCTAATATTACAGTTGTAACCGATTGTCATTGTGACGATTCGGTAATTCATCCTAGCAAATCCGTTCGATGATTGAGGTTTACGGTATTAATCGAAGGACGGCGATAGGGGTGCGGCGGAACCCATGAAGAGCTCCCTGACAAATGCGCTCGACCGACTTGACGATGCCCTTTCGAAGCTAGAGGGGGCTGCCGAGGCGCGCCTTGAGCGGGAAGAGGGATTAAACGAAGCTGCAGCGGAGATCCAGCGGATGGGCGCCGATCGCGCCCGTTTGGCGGAATCCCTCGATAATTCGGAATCCCGGGCGCAACGTCTCGAGCACGTCAATCGCGAAGTATCCCGTAGACTTGTCGATGCCATGGAAGCGATCAGAGGCGTCCTTGACAGGGAAACCGCAAGATAGCGGCAGGGTGGTGGGTGATGAGCAGTGTCAATGTAACGATCAACGGCAAGAATTATCGCATGGCCTGCGAAGAGGGTCAGGAGGACCATCTGCGCTCGCTTGCAGAGAAACTTGATTCATATGTTGGCCAATTGAAAGGGTCTTTCGGCGAGATAGGCGATCAAAGGCTGACGGTCATGGCCGGAATCCTCGTCACGGACGAGCTGACCGAACTCAAAAAGCGGTTCGAGAAAATGGAACGCGAACTGTCCAAGCTGACCGCAAAACAGGAAGCGAAAGACGAAGAGCGTCTTAGTTCTGAAGCCGAAATCTCCTATCGAATAGCGGATTTCGCCGAACGTATCGAGACTCTCGCTGAAACGCTTTCTTCCAGTGCGAAAACCGACAATTAGCCAGTGCCGCTAGGCAAGGCGCAATTCAGGTCATGATTCTTTTATCGGAAATAGTGGCGAGTGCGCTCTTTCACCGCTATATAAGCCTGCAGCGGGCTGCGTGGTGCGTTGGACCATCATCCCCGGGGCCTTACCGATCCTGAAGGGGACTGTCACTGGCTCGGCTCGTGGGTCTTGCCACACGGTGCCCACCTACTTTGTAGGTTCCCGGGATCGAAAACGTTCGACGGCCAAGGCGGCTCGCACTTTCATTTTTGCAGTCTTAGCGGCGCATCTTTTATGGGTTAGTAGTTGCACGATTTTCCCGAAAAAAGGGGGTTCATGCCGGTCTTTCAAGAAAAGGAAAACCTTCGAAGATCGGCGCTTGCCGAGCGTGACCGATTGGACCTCGTTCAACGGATCGAAATGTCGTTGGCCGCTGCGGAGATAGCGCGCGGGCAAATCGGCGCGGAAGGCGGCTCAGTTGTCTCCGGCTTTTTCCCTATCCGCTCCGAAATCGACCCCCGCCCCCTGCTCGATTTCCTTAGACAAGGCGGCGCCCGACTGTGTTTGCCTGTCGTCGTCGACAAGCAGACCATCGTTTTCCGCGAATTGTTGCGAGAGGGTGAGCTGATCGATACGGGTTTCGGTACACGTGGTCCTTCCCCCGAGGCTGCAGAGTTGGACCCTGACATCATGGTCATGCCGCTTGCTGCCTTTGACAGAAGAGGTGGGCGAATAGGGTATGGAGCGGGATATTACGATCGGGCGATTGCCAAACTTTGGGCCAAGGGAAAGACGCCACAGCTGATCGGTTTTGCTTTTTCGTGTCAGGAGGCGGAGGCAGTGCCCCTCGAGCCCCATGATGCGTCGCTGGAGGCGGTGGTAACGGAACGGGAATTCATTTCCTGCCTCGCGAAGGTCTAGCTCATGCGTATGCTGTTCCTTGGCGATATGGTCGGCCGAACCGGGAGGACCGCGGTCTACCGTCAGCTTCCCGGCCTGATCGAAAAATATTCGATCGATTTCGTTGTCGTGAACGGTGAAAATGCTGCTGCCGGTTTTGGCGTAACCCGCAAAATTTTCAATGATACCATTGATGCCGGCGCCGATGTCATGACAACCGGCAATCATGTTTGGGATCAGAAAGAAGCACTCGGTTTCGCAGATAGCGAAGACCGGTTTCTGAGGCCTGCCAATTTCCCGCCCGGAACACCAGGAAGAGGCGTTCATGTCTATGAGGGCCGCAAGGGCCATCGCGTCATGGTCATGAATATCATGGGCTGCGTCTTTATGCATCCGGACCTGGATGACCCCTTTGCCTGTGTGGAGCGCCAGCTTGACGGAGTAGAGCTTGGCCGGTCGGTAGATGCGATTTTCATCGATTTTCATGCCGAGGCAACATCGGAAAAGCTTTGTTTCGGGCATTTTCTCGACGGTCGCGTCAGCGCTGTCGTCGGAACCCATACCCATACGCCAACAGCGGACTATCAGGTGCTTCCAGGTGGAACCGGCTACATATCAGATGCCGGAATGTGTGGGGATTACGATTCCTCGCTTGGCATGGATAAGGAAGAACCGATCAATCGGTTCGTGACGAAGGTTCCACGAGGACGCTTCGAGCCGGCGTCTGGCGAGGCGACCCTTTGCGGTGTTGGGATCGACATCGATGACAGGACCGGGCTGGCGACTTCGATGAGGCCGCTGAGGATCGGACCGCGCATTGAAAACGCGCTGCCTTGGTAATCGTGAGTTTTTGTGAGCGATGACGATCGAGATCGGGCGCTCAGCCAAGTGCCTCTGGTCGAAAAACGACATTGAATTCATGCCGCATTCGCCGCGCTCACTTATGCGAAAGCCATGACTTTCCGCGTATTTTTCCTGTTCAAGCGCCAGAATTATCTATAACAAACTTGGATTTTTCCTCCAAATGGCCGAGTTTATTTAAAATACGACGATTTTGTGCCCGGAAAATGACGCAAATGCGGCATGGGTGGGTTGAACTCGGCGCTTCGGCGCAAGTAGGGTAGTTGTTAATCGCCTAGGCTGATGCAGTTGGCCCGACGGTTGCTACGGAACGGTACATTTCAGGGACAGCGGCGACCGCCGCCAAAAGGAGGAAGGCAAAATGGCAGAGGAACTCGACAGCACTGGCATTCGGAGGCCGGAAGGCCAAGCCGATTTAATCGAAACCGATTACAAGATCGGTCAGGACAATATCGAAACTAAGATCGGTCCGTTCGGACTCGATATTCATAATCCGGTTTTTGTGATTTCTGGACTGACAGTCATTGCGCTTGTCGCTTACGCGCTTGCCGCTCCGCAGCACGCGGCGGATTTTTTCGGGTGGTTGCGGCCAGCGCTGACCAGCACCTTCGACTGGGCATTTCTTCTGTCAGCTAACCTGTTTGTGATCTTTTGCCTGTTTCTTATCGTGAGCCCATACGGGTCGGTCAGATTGGGCGGGAATGAAGCCACCCCGGACTACAGCTATACTGGCTGGTTCGCGATGCTCTTTGCGGCGGGCATGGGCATCGGCTTGATGTTCTTCGGCGTTCTCGAACCGGTTTATTATTTCGGGACGCCATGGGGCGATGAGCCGCTTGGCGTGGTCCGACCCTTCACCGAGGATGGCGTTCTAGTGGAAGAGAATATCGGTGCTGCGCGTGAAATGGCGCTGGCAGCGACCTCCTACCACTGGGCGCTGCACCCGTGGGCGATCTATGCAGTTGTTGCTCTGGCGCTCGCGCTTTTCAGCTACAATAAGGGATTGCCGCTAACAATCCGCTCCGCGTTCTATCCTATTTTTGGCGAGCGTGTTTGGGGCTGGACCGGCCATATCATCGACACGCTGGCTGTTTTCGCAACGCTGTTCGGGTTGGCAACCTCGCTCGGTCTTGGTGCGCAGCAGGCCAATGCCGGACTTGAATATGTCTACGGCATTCCGAACAGTGTAACCGTTCAGGTGATTCTGATTATAGGCATTACTGCGGTGGCTCTAGGTTCGGTTCTTCGCGGGCTCGACGGAGGGGTCAAATTGCTCTCGGAAATAAACATGATTATCGCAGGGTTGCTTCTGTTGTTCGTGTTGTTTGCAGCGGGAGCAGGTGCGATTGTTGGTGAATTCTTCACTGGTCTAGTTGCCTACGCGAAGAACGTCGTTCCGCTGTCCAATCCGTTTGGACGCGAGGACACCGGCTACATGCAGGGTTGGACGGCGTTTTATTGGGCGTGGTGGATTTCATGGTCGCCATTCGTCGGCATGTTCATTGCCCGGGTCAGCCGGGGAAGGACAGTTCGCGAATTCGTCACTTGCGTGATCATCATCCCGTCATTGGTCTGCGTATTCTGGATGGCCGTATTCGGCGGTGCTGCAATCGAGCAGGTGATCAACGACCCGACCGGCAGTGCTGTAAAGGCCCAGGTCATCGACAGCTATAACCCGCCGCTATCGCTGTTCGCGATGCTCGAAGGCCTGCCGCTGGCAGCGATAACGTCTACGATCGGTATCGTGCTGGTCATCGTATTCTTTGTGACATCGTCGGACTCCGGTTCGCTCGTGATCGATACGATCACTGCAGGCGGCAAGATCGACGCACCGGTTCCACAGCGTGTTTTTTGGTGCACCTTCGAAGGGCTTGTTGCGATTGCGTTGCTGATCGGTGGAGGACTCAGTTCGCTGCAGGCGATGGTTATCTCGACCGGCCTGCCGTTCACCATCATTCTACTGCTGATCTGCGTTGCGATCTTCAAAGGACTGGCAAGCGAAAGGCGCATCATCTCCTGAATATCCAGCCTGTAGATTCAAAGCGGGGCCCATGTGGGCCCCGTTTTCGTTTTGTGTGATTGCATTGGCTTGTATAAAAACTGGCGCTGGACGCATTATGCGGTTTTCCTATATAAGCGGCCCGCTTTCCGAAAATTTCGTCCAGAAATGAGGGGTGCGCCGTGGCAGGCCATTCAAAATTCAAGAACATCATGCACAAGAAGGGCCGCGCCGATGCAGCCCGCTCGAAACTGTTTTCCCGGTTGTCCAAAGAGATTACCGTCGCCGTAAAAATGGGCGGCGGAAATACCGATCCGGATATGAACCCGCGTCTTAGACTGGCAATCCAGAACGCCAAGGGGCAGTCGATGCCCAAGGACAATATCCAGCGTGCCATGAACAAGGGCACTGGAAATGACGGCGAGGACTATAAAGAGATGCGCTATGAGGGTTACGGACCCGGCGGCGTTGCCATTGTCGTCGAAGCGCTAACTGACAATCTCAACCGCTCGGCGGCCAATGTTCGTGCCGCTTTCACGAAATATGGCGGATCGCTCGGTGAAACGGGTTCAGTATCCTTCATGTTCGATCGCAAGGGCGAAATCATTTACAAGCCCGAAATCGGTACGGAAGACGCGGTGATGGAAGCCGCCATCGAGGCGGGTGCGGAAGATGTCGAAAGCGATCTGGAAGGGAATGAACCCAGCGGGCACACCATCCTTTGCGCATTCGAAGCTATCGGCGAGGTTTCTAAGGCGCTGGAAGACAAGCTTGGTGAAGCAGAGGGCGTAAACGTGATCTGGAAACCACAGAACCTGACGCCGGTCGATGAAGACAAGGCACAGACCCTGTTCAAACTGATCGATGTTCTGGAAAACGATGACGACGTTCAGAACGTGTTCGCTAACTATGACATTGACGACGCGGTGATGGAAAAGCTGTCGGCCTGATCCTGGTCCGGATCAGCCTTTTTTTCGGGATGCGCGCGGTATCATTCAGGTAGGCCCCTCGTGCTGTGTAATTCTTCCGCCGCTTTTCTTTCGTTTGCCGGGCTCTTGACCTTCGGCTTTTCCTGGGGCCTCACCCAACCGCTGACGAAGATTTCGGTCTCGACGGGTTATCAGCCGATCGGCATCATTTTCTGGCAGTTCGTATTCGGCCTTGTGCTGATCGGACTGGTTCTTTCCTTTTTACGGATACCGGTGCCGCGTGAGCCGCGACATTTACGGTATTATCTGGCGATCGCGTTTATCGGAACGCTTATTCCGAACTCGTTCTCCTTTCTGGCGGCCGCGCATTTGCCAGCGGGTATCATGTCGCTTGCAATTGCAACGGTGCCGATGTTTTCCTTTGGGCTTGCTCTCGCGCTCGGCAACGAGCGTTTCCGCATTAAGCGGCTTGCCGGGATATTTCTTGGCGTTACCGCGATGATGCTGATTGCCCTGCCGGAAGCCAGCCTGCCGGATCCAGGGCAAGCCTGGTGGGTGCTGGTCGCGCTGGCTGCCCCCCTTTGCTACGGCTTCGAAGGTAATTTCGTTGCGATGAAAGCACCTCGGGACGCACATCCGATGGCGGTCCTTTGGGGGGCTTCGGTTATCGGTTCGGTAATCTCCCTGCCATGGGCAATTTTATCGGGGAACTGGATCGATATGTTCGCACCGTGGGGAGCGCCGGAATGGGCGATCTTCGGGACTTCTGCTGCGCATGCCGTCGCCTATTCCGGCTATATGTGGCTTGTCGGTTTTGCCGGTGTGGTATTCAGCGCCCAGATCGCCTACATCGTCACCTTGTCGGGGATCACCATCGCGGTCGTTTTTCTCGGCGAGAGCTATTCCATCTGGGTATGGGGTGCGGTCGGCCTGATGTTGCTGGCGCTTTCCCTAGTTCAACCTGCTGCGCGGATGCCTGACACCGAGTCTGTTTGATTCCTGTAAATGTTTTTGTTTTGTTCACATTTTTGAACGACATTTCCCGGGTCGTGCTAGGGTGATTTTATGGGACAGATGATTCGCTTGATCGGGATTGATCCCGGATTGCGCAATACCGGTTGGGGTGTTCTGGAGACGGATGGCAACAGGCTCGTTTTCGTCGCCTCCGGTACGGTGAAGCCTGCGCATGGTGCCGCATTGTCGGAAAGGTTGCGTGCTTTGCATGACGGTCTTCAAAGCGTGTTGTCGCGATATCGGCCCGAAGAGGCGGCGGTGGAATGCACATTCGTCAATCGTGATGCCGGAGCGACGCTGAAACTCGGTCAGGCCAGGGGCGTTTGTTTGCTTGTGCCGGCGCTGGCAGGGCTGACAGTTTCAGAATACGCCCCAAACGCAGTGAAAAAATCCGTTATTGGAGCCGGGCATGGCGACAAGGGTCAGATCAAGGCGATGGTAAACTTGCTGATGCCCAAGGCACAATATGACAGCGACGATGCGGCGGATGCGCTGGCCGTTGCAATTTGTCATGCGCATCGTCGCGATCGGCACAGTACCCCTGAGCGGGTGTTGAGGGCTTAGAGCGGCAAGGTCATGGATTTCATTCCCTATGGCGGCGGACATCCGGCATTCAAGATAGGTCTGAAACCGCTCGCGGTTGAGAACTGGATTCATGTCGATGATCAGCTATCGCGCTATCTCGAGGAAAAAGAGCGTCTGTACGCAAAGCATCCGGAACTGGTTTTTCTTGCCAAGGAAGACAGTCTGGGCGGACAGCAAGAGGTACTCGATCTGCTTTCCGATCATCTGCCACGGACTTTTCCAGGTAGCTACCGGCGCGAAGATGGAAAGATGCTTGTCGCGGGACGCGAAGTTGATCTGAAAACGACTGCCTCGCCACTTCTGACTGCGGCACGTCTGGTGCAGGAAGACCTTTTGTTAATGCGGTGGAGCGAGCAAGGGTGGTATCTTGCAGCCGGGTCGCTTTGTTTCCCCTCCTCCTGGTCTCTGCAGGAGAAGTTCGGCAATCCGCTCCACATTATTCACAAGCCCGTGCCGCAATTCGGGAGCGGCAGCCGCAATGCGGTCCTGATCGAAAGAATCTTCGACAATCTCCAAGTCGACCAACCGGTCTGGCGGATGAACTGGTCCATCTATGATGATGACGATCTCTATCATCCGACCCGGCATACTGAGGGTTTCAGGCAAGGCGGGGACGCACTCGCGAAGTTCATAAGGGTTGAGTACCAGACGCTTCGCAAATTGCCGGTTTCGGGCGATATCCTTTTCACGGTCCGCATCCTGATCAATCCGCTGGAACGTATCGCGGAGCTTCCCGAATGCAGTGGGATCTGTGAGGGTTTCATCAGGTTGCTGCTTGCGCTTGACGTGGAGCAACTCGCCTATAAAGGTCTGACCGACGGATGCGACCAACTTGTCGAGCGACTTAGGGAAATGGCGGCAGGACATGGATAAAAGCGAACCAGTATCATGATTGGAAAGCTCAAAGGCATCGTGGATTCGGTCGGCGAAGATCATGCAATCATTGATGTGGCCGGTGTCGGTTATGTCGCGCATTGTGCGACGCGTACGCTCGGCAGGCTCAATCCTGGCGAAGCGACGGCTTTGTGGATCGAAACCTATGTGCGCGAAGATCTGATCCGGCTTTATGGCTTTTCGGATGAGTTGGAGCGTGACTGGTTCCGCCTTTTGATGAGCGTGCAGGGCGTTGGCGCAAAGGTGGCGCTTGCGGTGCAATCCACTCTTTCGCCCGGCGATCTCGCATCCGCGATCGCGCTGCAGGATAAAAGCATGATCGCCCGCGCACCCGGGATCGGACCCAAGGTTGCGGGTCGCATATGCTCCGAGTTGAAAGGCAAGGCGCCGGCCTATTCGGGCGCAGCTGCGGGTGAGATTGGATTGCAATCGGATCTCGGCTCGGATCATGCTTCTTCCAATGTTTCCGATGCGGTTTCGGCGCTGACCAATCTCGGCTATAGCGCGCAGCAGGCTTCGGGCGCTGTGGCCCGGGTCATCAAGAATGCCGGCGAGGATGCCGATAGTGCCACGCTGATCCGGCTGGGCCTCAAGGAGTTGTCAAGTTGAGCGACGACCGGATCATATCTCCGGAAAAGCGCGGGGAAGACGAGTCTGCCGACCTGGAGCAGAATCTTCGTCCTCAGTCACTCGACGAATTTACCGGCCAGCAACAGGCACGCGAAAATCTCAAGGTCTTCATCGAGGCCGCTAAGAAGCGGAGCGAGGCGCTCGATCACGTACTCTTCGTTGGTCCGCCTGGTCTCGGCAAAACAACGTTGGCGCAGATCATGGCCAAGGAGCTTGGCGTCAATTTCCGCTCGACCTCGGGGCCCGTCATCGCCAAGGCTGGCGATCTGGCAGCGCTTTTGACCAATCTGGAAGATCGGGACGTCCTTTTTATCGATGAAATCCATCGCCTCAATCCGGCGGTGGAGGAAATCCTGTACCCGGCGATGGAGGACTTTCAGCTTGATCTGATCATCGGCGAGGGACCGGCTGCGCGGTCGGTAAAAATCGATCTTGCCAAATTCACGCTCGTGGCGGCAACAACGCGCCTTGGACTGTTGACGACGCCTCTCCGCGACCGGTTCGGCATCCCTGTAAGGCTGAATTTCTACGAGCCGGAGGAGTTGGAGCAGATTGTCACGAGAAGTGCGCGGATTCTGAATTTACCGATGAAAAAAGACGGCGCAGAGGAAATCGCGCGGCGCTCTCGCGGGACGCCGCGTATTGCCGGAAGGCTCCTGCGGCGGATCCGGGATTTTGCCGATGTGTCGGGAGCAGAGACCGTTGACGCGAAAGTGGCCGATACGGCACTTCGGCGACTGGAAGTCGATTCAAAAGGCCTCGATCAGCTCGATAGCCGCTACCTCAATCATATCGCGAGGCACTTTGGTGGCGGGCCGGTCGGAATCGAAACCATCGCAGCAGCGCTCTCGGAACCTCGTGACGCGATAGAGGACATCATCGAACCTTTTCTGATCCAGCTCGGCTTTATTCAGCGGACGCCTCGGGGTCGAGTCATGACTCCTGGCGCCTGGAGCCATCTCGGACTGGAAGCGCCTGCAAATGCAACAGCGGCGCAATTCGGTTTGTTCGACAATGACGCAGAGGAATGACTAGGGGCAATCGCAAAACATGGTATTTCCGATCACGAGTTTCGTTGTCAGCCTGTTAGCGCTTTTCTATTTCGTTCTTGCCGTCCGGGTCATACAGGGACGGCGAGCCGGCTCTGTTTCATTGGGCGATGGTGGCGATCCGGTGTTGACGCGAAGGATTCGCGCGCATGCGAATTTCGCGGAATATGTGCCAATTGGCCTGATCCTGATTTTCGTTTCCGAAGCAAATGGTTTCAATCATTTCTGGCTTGGTTCGTTGGCCCTGTTGTTTGCGTTTAGCCGAATTCTTCATGGCTATGGCATGGCTTTTACTGAGAAATGCATGCTCTGCCGAGCCGGGGGGACGGCGATAACCCTCGGGTTCTTCATTGTGGTCGGTCTCTGGAATATCGTTGTAATCGCAAGTTTCTTCGTCTGAAGGTTCTAGGATCGCTTGCCGAACGGTCCGCTAAAAAACAGCGGGTCGCCGGGCTTCGCTTCATTAAATAGCCAGTCGGTTGCGGGATCGTCGGTTGGAGATTTTTCGATCGCGACGTTCGTCCTCATTTTGTCTGCATTTTCGATCACCCCCATGCCCCAGATGCCGCCTTCAAGATGCAAGCGCCACCGCTGTCCCGCCGCTGCCTCTGGTATTCCCCATCGGCCATTCGTTACGATTGACAAGTTTCTCTTTTCTGCGGTGCCTTCGGCGCTTTCGATCGTGGCAGGTTTTGGCCAGAGGCGGTAATCTGGACCGCCGCCCCGCAGTGCTTCATCGAGTGGGAATTCGCCCTCTCCGATCGTCTTGACGGGATCGCCCTTTTCGATCGTCCCGGATTTGACGGCGCGGGCATAGATGCCGCAAGCTAGATGGCCCAATGCCTCCTGCATGTCGTCCGGAACTGTCAGGTCGCGATAACCCGTTTGCGGATTGACCGATGTGGCGGGACATCGCATGGCCGGTCGTAAGACTTCGAATTCGACTTCGCCAACCCGCAGGCGGTGCCCGGGCCAGCCGAGTTCTTCCCAAGGTGGCATATCATCGACGATCAAATTGCCCCTGAATCGCCGGATATCGAGATCTGTTTTGATCGTTTTGCCGAGTTCTCGCACCGATGCCGCATTTATTATGGAAACCGCGCTATCGGAAAAGTCCCAATAGCCAAACATTTCACCCAATGTCTGTTTGCGTTCAACCAGCTTGGGTTCCGGCATGGCGGGATGCTGGTCGAGTGAGAACATGAAGGTTGCAAGTTGATCATTCGCTGCCTGAAGCGATTCTTCATCACCAAGTGTTACGACGATTTCCTGATTTTCCGGCGAAGTAAGGCGCAGGGTTTGCCCATCCAGCGCCAGTGAGAAGCGTTGCAGGCCGTCATCCACCGCATTGATGAAAAACGATCTGGATGTTAGCCACTTCCCGTCGAGCGAATTTGCACCCGTTTTGGTAAAGGCGAAGCGGCGATCGTTCGGCAGGCCTTCGCCGGCCACCAGCCGCGATGCCGTCAGTTCAATGCCAGGAAGGCTTTTTACGGGAAAGCTCCAAATTTCAGACAGGCTTGCCATGCGGGCTCCCTTTGCTGTCATGGGTCTGTTGCAAGCCGCCTTGATATGGCAAACAGGCTTCTCATACGTGTAACCTTCGGAGATTCGTCATGTCGAGGGAAAAGGCCGAACTCAGCAATCGACTGATCGACAGCGGTCACGAGATGGAAATCCGCGTCTATTACGAAGACACGGATTTTTCCGGTGTCGTCTACCATTCGAACTATCTGAAATATATGGAGCGTTCGCGAACCGAATGGCTGCGACTGCTCGACATTTTCCATACGGATCTCGCAGAAGAAAAATCCGCGTTCGCCATTCATCGCATGAACCTGAAATTCGGTCCGCCAGCCGTTATCGACGATCTGGTCACGGTAAGAACACGGCTGGAAAAACTGACAGGGGCACGGTCATTCCTGCGCCAGGAAATTTTGCGCAAGGAGGCGGATGGTTCCGAGACGATGCTATGCGGTGCTGACGTGGAAGTCGCTTTCATTCATCATGGCGGAGGCGCGAAACGGTTCCCGGATGACCTGCGTGCAAAGCTCGAGGGCTAATCGTCCTCTTGTTAATTGGCGATAAGACTTCATTTACTATGTTGATTCATAATGGGTTAAGTCGCCGTCGGCGACCGCCATCGCCTTGCTTTGAACATGTTTTTTGGCTTTTCAAAGCGCAATCGGCAAGCCATCGCTTTTATCCGCCGGGCGGGGCGGATAATCAACAAACGTCATTAGGACAACAGGCAGAATACGGGGAATTCCCATGGATGGGAGCATGATTTTTGCTGTTTCGGCAGCGTTCGCGCAAGGGGTAGAGTCGGGCGCACTGGAAGCAGCCGGCGACGTTTCACTGATCGGACTTTTCCTGCAGGCAGGGCTGATCGTGAAAATTGTCATGATCGGGCTGTTGCTCGCGTCTGTCTGGACGTGGGCCATCATCATAGACAAGGTGATCCTTTACGCCCGCACCCGCCGTCAGCTCGACCGCTTCGAGGAGGTGTTCTGGTCCGGACGTTCGCTCGAAGAGCTTTACCGCTCCCTGGCGGATAAAACGCCTACCGGCATGGGCGCGCTTTTCGTCTCGGCGATGCGTGAATGGAAAAAGAGCTACGAGCGCAATGCGGCATCGCCGCTCGGGCTCCAGGGCCGTATCGACAAGGTGATGGATGTCTCGCTGGCACGCGAAGTCGACCGACTTGAACGTCGCCTCGGGTTTTTGGCATCCGTCGGCTCGGTTGCTGTTTATGTCGGACTATTCGGCACGGTCGTCGGTATCATGACCTCATTCCAGGCCATCGCCGGTTCGAAATCGACCAATCTGGCGGTCGTGGCGCCGGGTATCGCCGAAGCGCTGCTCGCAACGGCAATCGGTCTCGTGGCGGCCATCCCGGCCCTCGTTGCCTACAACAAGCTGTCTAACGATGTCGCCAAGATCGCCAGCCGGTTGGAAGGATTTGCCGATGAGTTTTCGGCCATACTTTCTCGGCAGATCGATGAAAGAATGCAGCGGCGTGGCTGATATCGGATCAAACAAGAGCGAGTCATGCGCAATACGAGACGCCTAAGACGCCAGAATCGGCATCGGCCGATCAACGAGATCAATGTTACGCCCTTCGTTGACGTGATGCTGGTGCTGCTAATCATCTTCATGGTTGCCGCACCGCTTTTGACGGTCGGTGTGCCGATCGACCTGCCGGAAACGCGGGCCAACCCGTTGAATTCCGATACGCAGCCGATCACGATTTCAGTCAATGAAGCCGGCCAGGTCTACCTGCAGGAAACCGAGATTCCGATGGATGAGCTTGTCGCCAAGCTCGCCGCCATTGCCGAGAACGGATATGACGAGCGGATCTATGTGCGTGGCGACAGGGCAGCCGCTTATGGAAACGTCATGCGCGTCATGGGAATGATTTCGCAAGCCGGTTACCGGCGTCTTGCGATGGTGACCCTTCAGGAACAGGGTGGCGGTCAGGGTCAATAATCATGCGGCTCGGCGTTATCCTCTCAACAGCTGCCCATGCGTTGCTCCTGGCCTGGTCGGTGATCGGATTATCCGCGCCGGAGCCACTGCAGGTTGCTGACGTCGAGGCGTTACCAGTCGATATCGTGCCCATCGAGGAATTCACCCGATCAAAAGAGGGAGAACGAACGGCAGCCTTGACAGAAACCCCTGCGCCGAAGCCCACCACCGAACCCGACACGGTGCCGAACGCGGAGAATGTTGGCAATGCGGAAAACGACTCCCGTTCAAACCAGGATGCGGAAGCCGACAATCAGCCGGTCGACAGCGCCAGGGAGGCGGCGCTTCCGGACGCGCCAGCGCCGATAGAAGTGCTTAACAATAAACCGGAAAAGGCCCCGGCGCAGGAAAGCGTTCCCGCGCCGACGAATGAGGTCACATCTGAAAACGAACCGGCGGTTCCGATAACCGAGGAAACGCAGGCGGAAACGCCGCCAGACCCTGCTGAAAGCGAGCAGTTCGCGGCGCTTGATAGCGTTGCGGCAGTGCCGACCAGGCGGCCAGATCCACCTAAACCGCAGACGGCAGAAACGACAGAACGGCAGTCCAGCCAGAAGCCAGCAACCACGGCCAATGCGGCAAAGCCCGATCAGGACAAACAGCTTGCAGACGAAATCGCATCGCTTTTGAACAAGCAGGACCCTGGCGCTTCGGGCGCGCGACGTTCCAGTGAGCCTGCCTCCCTAGGTACCAGCCGTCCGTCGGATGTGCCGGCGCTTTCCACCAGCGAAATGGATGCGCTGCGCGATGCGATAACGAATTGCTGGCAACAGGCCGGCTTGATCGGTATGGTGGGTATTGAAGACGTGCGCTCAACAGTGACCGTGCAGCTTGCTCAGGACGGAACGATCATCGGCCGGCCCGCGGCTTCGACGAGCGGGGGTCCAAGTCAAACTCAGCGTGCGTTTGAAGGCAGTGTCTTGCGAGCGGTCCGGCGCTGCGCGCCTTACAATGAATTGCCCCCCGAGAAATATAATGGTGGCTGGGACGAGGTTGTGGTCAATTTCTCCGCCACGGATTTGAGGTGAGGCCTCATGATTGCCTCTTCCTTCGCCATATTGTCATCATTCAAAGTCTCTAGGGCCACCGGCCTAGAGATCTCTGACTAATTCAGGAAAGCGGAATGCGTATCCCAGCAGCAGCAAACCCCACTTGTCCCTCACGCCACGGGCCGATCTTCGGCCTCCGGGGCCTCATCAACCGGTTTTTTGCGATCTGGGTAATGTTGCTCACGGCGGTATTGATGCTGGCCGCCCCTGCCAGCGGACGCGTGGTTATCGATGTCAACAAGGCGAGTGTTGAACCGCTTCCGATCGCGATCAGTCCTTTTGCTGGGGAGCTTGGCCCGGAAATAACTTCGATCATTGAAGCCAATTTGCGGAACTCGGGCTTGTTCAAGCCAATCGCGCCGGAAGCTTTTATCGAGCGTATCAGTGATCATAACAGCGTCCCGCGGTTCGAGGACTGGCGCGTCATCAATGCGCAAG
>JAHEHW010000110.1 GCA_024639745.1 Salaquimonas sp.
GGCCAGGATTTCCCGCCTGTCGTCTTACCTGCGAATTGCTCGCGCCATATTCGTTCTCGGCAGCTCCAAAGCCTGTAACTATCCTGAAGATCCGCGCATGCAGCGAATTCGGGCCTAGCGACAAATTCCGAGATTCGCTCTCCATCGTAGCGGAAAACGATGCTGGACTTCAGGTAGGATGCAGCTTTTACGAAATAGGTTTGAAGGAAATCGAGAGCATCGACATTGTAAGTATGTTCGCCGACGAGCGCACCCACAATGTGAATCGGCGCGATTCCGAACTTAGATGCCGCTTGATTAATCTTCCGTCTGAGTTTTCTGTCAGAGGCGATAAGATCTCGGATTTTCTCATATTTTCCCTGAAAGCTGCCATTGGTCGAGCGGGTTCGGGAAACGGCTCCGTACGGAATATCCGGTTGCTGGGAATTCTGATTGCCGGGTGGCATCATGACGGTGGAAAGCTCTGCTGATGCTGGTTGAACGGCAAAGCAGAGGAAAATCACAAAGGCCAGTAATCTAAACATAAAATTGCCCGTAAACTGCATTGCCGACCATCGATCGCCTGCATCCCGCTACATTCTACGCGTTAACATGAACTCTTTGCAATCGGATCAAAGGATATAGCGTGATAGATCGATGTCTGACGCGATATCCTTAAGCTGCTCTTTGACATATTCGGACGTTATTTTGAACGTTTCGCCAGAGCGTTCAGGCGCCGAATAGGATATCTCGTCAAGCACCCGCTCCATCACGGTCTGCAGCCGCCGCGCGCCGATATTCTCTATCGAGGCATTCAACTCGACCGCGATGTCAGCCAATGTTTCGATTGCATCTTCCGTAAATTCGAGAACAACGCCTTCCGTTTCCATCAGCGCAATATACTGCTTGATGAGACTTGCTTCCGGTTCGGTCAGGATGCGTTCGAAGTCGTCCTTGGTAAGTGCGCGAAGTTCGACACGGATGGGCAAACGTCCCTGCAGTTCAGGCAATAGATCGGATGGTTTGGAAACGTGAAACGCACCTGAGGCGATAAAGAGAATATGATCGGTCTTTACCGCGCCGTACTTGGTGGCGACGGTGGTGCCTTCCACGAGAGGCAACAGATCGCGCTGAACGCCCTCGCGCGAGACGCCGCCACTCATGCGATTTTCAGGCACCGCAATTTTGTCAATTTCGTCCAGAAAAACGATACCGTTATTTTCGACAAGCGAAATCGCATCCTCCACGATTTCCTCCTGATCCAGCATCTTGTCCGACTCGTCTTCGATCAGGATTTCGTACGACTCCGCGACAGTCGTCTTGCGCCTCTTGGTTTTTCCGCCAAGCGCCTTTCCCATCAGATCTCCGATATTTAACACTCCGATCGAACCGCCGGGCATGCCTGGAATATCCATTCCGCCCATCGGGTTTGAGTGATCC
Organism: Salaquimonas sp.; assembly: GCA_024639745.1. Classification (GTDB taxonomy): domain Bacteria; phylum Pseudomonadota; class Alphaproteobacteria; order Rhizobiales; family Rhizobiaceae; genus Salaquimonas. The sequence goes on from JAHEHW010000110.1 coordinate 1,420, forward strand.
GCGACCTCAATCTCAATCTCTTTGTCGTCGAGCTCGCCATCGCGCAATTTCTTCTTAAAACTGTCGCGGGTGGCTGGGCTGGCGTTCTTGCCGACAAGTGCATCCAGCACTCGCTTTTCTGCGGCAAGGTGAGCTTTTGCTTTTACCTCTTCGCGTTTTTTCTCTTTGACCAGCTGAATGCCAACTTCAATCAGGTCGCGAATGATCTGTTCCACATCGCGGCCGACATAGCCCACCTCGGTGAATTTGGTCGCTTCGATTTTCATGAACGGCGCATTTGCCAAACGGGCAAGCCGCCTCGAAATCTCGGTCTTGCCCACACCGGTAGGCCCGATCATCAGGATGTTCTTCGGCAGAACTTCCTGCTTCATTTCACCTTCGAGTTGCTGCCGGCGCCACCGATTCCTGAGCGCAACGGCAACGGCGCGTTTTGCATCGCGCTGGCCGATAATATAGCGATCGAGCTCGGATACGATTTCTCTAGGTGAAAAATTGGTCATTCTAAAACAGGTCTCCAAGCAGATTTGATGGGCGATGGCTGCCTTTTCGTCATTCTGGAACGTCGGCCCGATCAGGTAGTATCGATTTTTTCGACCGTCAGGTTATGGTTTGTGTAGATGCAGATATCGGCGGCGATTGACATTGCCTTCCTGGCTATTTCCTCAGCGCCGAGATCGGTATCGGCAAGCGCTCGCGCGGCAGCAAGCGCATAATTTCCGCCTGAACCAATTGCCATGATCCCGCCCTCCGGCTCCAAAACGTCACCATTTCCTGTAATGCAAAGCGTGATTTCCTTGTTCGCGACAAGCATCATGGCTTCGAGATTTCGCAGATATTTATCCGTACGCCAGTCTTTCGCGAGTTCCACTGCTGCTCGCATTAGTTGATTTGGATATTGCTCTAGCTTTTTTTCAAGTCGCTCCAAAAGCGTGAAAGCATCGGCCGTCGCTCCTGCGAATCCCGTAATAACTTCATTGTCCTTGCCGATTCGCCGTACTTTTTTGGCGTTGCCTTTCATAACGCTGTTTCCGAGGCTCACTTGTCCATCCCCTGCAACGATCACCGAATTGCCTTTTCGGACTGTGACGATCGTTGTTCCATACATCAGATGCGCATCGTGATCGGCACTTGAGGTGATATTGGCCATCGAACGACTCCTGAACAATCTTGCGACTTATCTAAGGGCTCTATTTTCCGAAACAAGACGGAGCCGTTCTCAGGCGAAACAGGGAAACCTGGTTAAGAAAGCATTATGGCTTTCGTAACCTCGCGGTGATATAGCCGCGCACAAAGAAGATTTTAACGGATGTGAGTGATGACTGATACGCCGACGAGGCGCTCGACCCATTCGAGAAAAACCGCAGAAACTACGATCGATGCCACCATTGATCTCGATGGTAGCGGATGCTTCGATATTGCGACAGGGATTGGATTTTTCGATCATATGCTGGAACAGCTTTCCAAGCATTCCCTGATCGACATCCACATCCGCGCTGATGGTGATCTTCATATCGACGACCATCATACTGTTGAGGATACCGGGATTGTTCTTGGAAAGGCGGTGTCCGAAGCGCTGAGCGACCGGGCCGGTATTCGTCGGTATGCATCAATTGATCTGGCGATGGATGAAACATTGACGCGGGCTGCGATCGATGTTTCCGGCCGACCCTTTCTTGTGTGGAAGGTGAATTTCTCTCAGCCGAAGGTTGGTGGGTTCGATACCGAATTATTCCGTGAATTCTTCCAGGCATTTGTCCAGAATGCGGGTATTACGCTGCACGTGACGAATCACTACGGCGAGAACAACCATCATATCGCCGAAACATGTTTCAAAGCTGTGGCAAGAGCTTTAAGAGCCGCAATCGAAGAGGACCCACGCCAGGCAGGACTGGTTCCCTCCACTAAGGGTTCTCTTTCCTGAGCGTAAATCGCATCTCGGATACCCGCAAACAGCGTCTTGTGCCGCTATGCTGCCGGCTTTAAGAAGGCAACGCATTTCGGAAACGCCGTTTTCAGTTTCATTGGAGCAATAATGGCAATCTATCAGCGTTTTTTTTGGCTGGGATTGGGCAAACCGACTGGGCCGTATTGACAGTCGGGCTCTCCTTTTTGCCAGGGCTTTATCTCTTTCTGGAAGGGACGAATCTGATAGCAGCGAAGCTGACGCGAAAGGGTTGGGAGCTCTTTGATTTGGTGGAGGCCGATTCGCTAGCCGATGCCGAGTACAGTTTTTATCGCCGGCACGAGATGGAGCGGGATGCTATGCAGCCGGATGGTTCTCGTCGTGAAGACGGCCGGCTCCAGCCGGCGGTTTATCGTGCGCCGAAGAATCACGGTACCGAATTCGGCATGTTTGCAGAGAATTGACCCATGAAAGTGGTTATTATTGATTACGGCTCTGGCAACCTGCACTCAGCGGGCAAGGCGATTGAGCGTGCCGCGCGGGAGGCCGGTGTTGCCGCCGATATCTCTATTACTTCGGATTCGGGCGAGGTCAGGGATTCCGATCGGGTGGTCCTTCCGGGAGTCGGTGCTTTTGCAGACTGTCGCCAAGGGCTAGATGCTGTCGACGGCATGTTGGATGCGCTGGAATTTGCCGTTCGTGATCAAGGGCGGCCTTTTCTGGGCATCTGCGTTGGCGCTCAATTGCTTGCGACCCGCGGGTTGGAGAAGACGACGACCGCGGGATTTGACTGGATAAAGGGCGATGTTGTTCAGATCTCGCCGTCTGATCCGGCGATGAAAATCCCGCAAATGGGTTGGAACACCCTCGAAGTCGTCAAGGACCACCCCGTGCTCCACTGTATACCAACCGGTGAAAGCGGCTGGCATGCCTATTTCGTGCATTCCTACCATATCCGCGTAGAAGATCCCGATGACTTGATCGCAGTTACCGATTATGGCGGACCGGTAACGGCAATTGTTGGCCGTGATAATATCGTCGGCACACAATTCCACCCCGAAAAAAGCCAAAAACTTGGTCTGAGCCTGATTGCAAATTTTCTGACCTGGAAACCCTGAAGCATGGAGAAAACGCTCTTCCCCGCCATCGATCTGAAAGACGGCCAGTGCGTCCGCTTGAAGCTTGGCGATATGGATCAGGCTACTGTCTATAATCCGGATCCGGGCGGCCAGGCACGGGCTTTCGAAGATCAGGGCTTTGACTGGCTGCACGTCGTGGATTTGAATGGCGCGTTCGCCGGGCATTCCGTGAACGGTGCGGCAGTTGACGCGATCCTATCTGCCACATCCAATCCGGTTCAGCTGGGTGGCGGTATCCGAACGCTTGAAGACATCGAGAACTGGCTGGCGAAAGGTTTGACGAGGGTTATTCTGGGCACGGTAGCAGTACGGGAACCCGCCTTGGTGTTCGAAGCCTGTACTCACTTTCCGGGCCACATAGCGGTCGGCATTGATGCGCGTGGTGGCAGAGTGGCAGTAGAGGGTTGGGCTGAAGCTTCCGAATTGGAATCGATCGATCTGGCGCGCAGGTTCGAAGACGCAGGGGTATCGGCCATTATCTATACCGATATCGATCGCGACGGCGTGCTGAAAGGTATCAACTGGCCGTCTACCATAGAGTTGGCAGAGGCCGTTTCGATACCCGTTATCGCTTCAGGTGGCCTCGCCTCCTTGGATGACATCAAGCGGATGCTGGGGCCTGATTGCGAAAGAATTGCGGGCGCGATTTCGGGGCGTGCGCTCTACGATGGAAGGATTGATCCTGCAGCAGCGTTGGCAATGATCAGAGAGGCTGTGGCATAGATGATGTCACGCAAAGCTGGGACGCCAGCCTGTCAAGTTCACTGCTCCACCGAGCTGTCTGCCTCTTGAGTAGATTGTGATAACCACATGGTTGGGACAAAGGTCGTCTGATATGCTCAAAGCACGTGTAATTCCTTGTCTGGACGTAAAGGATGGTCGGGTCGTCAAAGGCGTTTCTTTTGTTGATCTGATCGATGCCGGAGATCCGGTCGAAGCGGCAAAAGCCTATGACGCCGCGGGAGCCGATGAATTGACCTTCCTGGATATCACGGCTTCCTCTGATGATCGGTCGATTATCTTTGATGTCGTCGCGGAGACTGCGGAGCACTGTTTTATGCCTCTTACAGTCGGCGGCGGTGTACGGGAATTGTCCGATATCAGAAATTTGCTGAAAGCCGGTGCAGATAAGGTTTCGATCAACACGGCCGCAGTAAAACGTCCGGAATTCGTCCGAGAGGCCGCCGATAAATTTGGGGATCAATGCATAGTCGTGGCAATTGACGCGAAACGTGTGGATGACGTGGATGGCGAAAAGCGGTGGGAAATTTTCACCCATGGCGGTCGGCAATCAACTGGAATTGACGCAGTGGAATTTGCACGTTTGGTGGTGAGCTATGGTGCTGGAGAAATTCTCCTGACCTCGATGGACCAGGATGGAAGGAAAACCGGTTATGATATTCATCTTACGCGCACCATCGCTGATGCGGTAACGGTTCCCGTAATCGCTTCGGGAGGCGTTGGTAATCTGGACCATCTGGTCGAGGGAATCCGTGAAGGTCATGCTGCCGCGGTGCTGGCAGCGTCTATTTTTCACTTCGGGACCTATACGATTGGCGAAGCGAAACGGCATATGCATAATGCCGGAATTCCGGTAAGAATGGATTGAATATCAACCTTTGTAGCTGCAAATGTCCGATTTTAACCTCGAAAAACTGGAAAAGATCGTCGCGGAAAGGGCAAACGTCACTGACGGCTCTTCCTACACGGCTACGCTGGTTTCCTGTGGTGTAGAGAAATGCGCTCAAAAATTGGGCGAGGAAGCCGTCGAGACCGCAATTGCCGCCGCGGTTGGTGATAAATGCGGGCTGA
>JAHEHW010000004.1 GCA_024639745.1 Salaquimonas sp.
TGCGTGCGCTTCGTGATTGGGCTAGCTAGCAGTGCCAGAAAACACCAGCGGGCATGGCGGAACTGGTAGACGCAAGGGACTTAAAATCCCTCGGCCTTGTGCTGTCCGGGTTCGAGTCCCGGTGCCCGCACCAGGTGATGTGTTTTGAACGGTTTAAGCCGTTACCGGATCAAGGCGATCGGCAACAGTTGCGACACGCGTGTAAAGTAGGTCGCGAGTGACATGAAAGGCCTTTCTACAGATTTTATCGGCAAGCGTCTCTTTAATTCCGCTCAGGGTCTCGATCTCATGGAGCGTACTCGAATATTTAGCCATCGACACCCCTCGCACCTGTCGAACAACAATATATACGAAATACTGATCTAAGATAAACTTTACTTTTGTGCATTACTTCAGGTTCATAATTCGAGAAATGAATTAAGATGAGTAATTCTTGGCTTTATATTCGCGTTATGATCTGACTCAAACATAGCGCTCATCCTGCTGAGCCATATCATTCGGCGACGTGCTTTCGAGATATTCACGGAATGACTTACTGAAACCGAGGCGGCGTTCGCGCCGCCAGCGTTGCGTTCTGGGGTGGTAGAAGAACCAGAGCAGGTTATCCCTGTGTCCGTCCCAGAATTCGTTGTCATTGAAGCCGGACTTGTATTGGAAATACGCATTTTCGTATTTTCGAAAGAGGCTGATACCCAAAAAGGCGTATTTTTGATACTCATCCTCATCGAGCTTGTTCGGATCGGCCATGCCGTTTGCATAGAGCCGTGCGCGCTCCTTGCTCTCAGCAACAATCGCAGCCATTTCACAGAATGCAGCAACCGCCGACTGATAGGTTTGCGAATAGGTGGCGCGGGTGCTCGCCCGAATCTGCAGGGCAAGATAGACTACTGTCAGAGACACCGCGACGGAGCCGACGACGCTCGATACGAGTTGTATGATTTCCAGCATACCGTTTCCTCTGACTGCCAACCAATTGCAGCAGCAGCCTTAAAATATATGGATGCGGATTTTGTGTCGCCTCACTGATGAGTATACATGTCAGCATGAGCAGGAAACCAAGCGCGACCAGAGAGCGAATATTGCAGGCGGCCAACGAGCTCTTCTACGCAAGGGGGTTCTATCGGGTCAGTGTCGACTCAATTTCCGAGGCGGCAAGGGTAACGAAGCGCACTGTCTATTATCATTTCAATAGCAAGGATTGGCTGGGTTCGGGCTTTAACCGTGTGATGATGGAATTGGCGGATATGCCCGGCCACCCTGCAAGGCTCTCCGCCAGTCAACACAAAAAGGCCGTCGAGGCTTGGCTGGCGGCGGAGTTGAACTTGCGAGCTGTTGCCAATCTAGAGGAATTAGCCCGGCAAACGTTCTTCTGATCGAAGGTGCAATGGTATTGGCCTTGATTCATCCGGATCGGGCATATCTTCGCTCTACCGCCGGTGCCGCCAAAAGCGTTGTTGAGGCTAATCTTAGGGAAACGCTCTCGTAATGCGCGGAGTCGCGGAGGACGGCGATCGGCCCTTGGGCGCTTCTGCAGATGCATGGAAAAGCGCGGTGGCATTTTGCCATCTTGAAATTCCCGGTGACTTTTCGCATTTCAGTCCTAGGGAGCTTGGTGGATGCAGCGTCAATGGAACCTGCCCTCATGACAAATACCGAACCGAATTCAACGATTGCTTCCGAGGCCCATCATTCGACGGAGAATATCTCTGTGGGGTCTCTTTCGTTTGGCCCGATTGTTGTCCTTGCAAGTATATCCTGCTGCTGGAGACGGAGGTCCTCGTTACGGCCGTCTCAGCGTTGTAGGCATTGACCGAATTGTCCGGTTTTGGCCTTTTGGACGATATCCACTACGGGCTGTTGATTCTGCCGACGGTTGCCTGGGCCACCTGGAAAATCATTGGGCTTTCGATCAGGCACGCGTTCGATTCCGACATCTGATCTTTCGTCTGTCGTTAATCTACCGTTTTCTCGACCGTCAGGCGCGGGTCAAATTGGTCGTGGATACATAGTCTTTCCGCGGTCCGCTTACCGCATGACGGATGATCACAGCGTCGCTGCGGAAAACATATTCCGACCGATAGAAATCCGGGCCGCAGAGATGCTCTCCGCGACCCTCAAGACCTGTTTGCAGGCTCCCGGCAAGCGAAAGTTCGTGAAACAGGCGCGGGGGCCTTTCATCAAACAGCACGGTGAGGTAACGATCGCTCAGGTCGAAAAGATAGGAGCGGCTTGCTGCCAGCTGGCGTCCATCTTCGAGCTGGAGCGTCCCCGTTTCGTTGTAACGTAGCCGTCGCGAGCCAATTTTTTCGAAGATGACGGTGCCTCCGGCGTATACGCCACCGGTAATGGTCCGGCTGTAGCGCCACTCGCCCGCGAGCACTTGTATCAGCTCTTTTTTCATGTGCGGGGTGGTAGCCCGACTTTGATAAGATAACCAGCCTGTTTTCAGCAAAAACGGCGCGCCCGTACCCTCGCCAGATTAATATTGCAGGGCGGCTTGCCTTTGCGGGACAAACATCGCAGATTGCACTTGATTATGTGATCTCTACCATTTTGGAAGAATATGCAGGATTTTGCACAATCATTCAGTCTCGCCCTGATGCATATTGTGACACTTGATCCCGATCTGATCGAGATTGTTGGGCTGTCCCTGCAGGTCAGTCTTTCTGCGACGGTGATTTCCTGTCTTATCGGCTTGCCGGTCGGCGCGTTCGTCGCGGTCACCCGGTTTCCAGGGCGTTCCGCGTTGATTGTCTGCATGAATGCGCTGATGGGTCTGCCGCCGGTGGTTGTCGGTCTTTTCGTCTATCTCCAGTTGTCTCGTGCCGGTCCGCTTGGCTTTCTCGGGCTCCTTTATACCCCAACGGCCATGATCATCGCGCAGTCCATTCTGATTACCCCGATTGCCGGCGCCTTATCGAGACAGGTGCTGGAGGATCTGCATAAGGAATACCGCGAACAGTTTTCGTCGCTCGTGCTTTCGACTGCGGCGCAAATCAGGGCGCTGATATGGGACGGCCGCTATTCACTCATCACGGTCGCGCTGGCTGCTTTCGGACGATCGGTGGCTGAAGTCGGCGCAGTCATCATCGTTGGTGGCAATATCGATCACCTGACACGCGTGATGACGACGGCAATCGCGCTGGAGACTTCCAAGGGAGATCTGACCCTTGCGATGTCGCTTGGCCTCATCCTGCTTTTCATAGCGCTTGGCATCAACGCCTTGGTTTCGACGTTCAGATTGACCGCCTCGAGGTATGGTTATGCTTGAGCGGCCGCTTCACCTCAAAATGAGTGGGGCCGGCGGCAGAAGCGCCGACGCAGGCGTGTCGACACGCGTTTCGGACGCTTCCAGGCATCCGCTGGAAGCGCGCGCACTTAGCTACGCCGCCGATGGCAAGTTACTTATTGATAGTATCGACCTTTCCTTTGCGCCGGAAGGCATCAGCGTCATGATGGGATATAACGGCGCGGGCAAGAGTCTATTGCTGCGGCTGCTCCACGGCATGATCGAACCGTCATCCGGGCGAGTCTTGTGGAGCGGCGAACCGGTAACGGAAGAGGTTCGCCGTCAACAGGCGATGGTGTTCCAGAAGCCCGTGCTGCTGCGCCGTACGGTACTTGCGAATATCGAATTCGTGCTCAAGAGCAGGGGCCTCAAAGATCCGCAACAGGCGCGGCGAGTTATCGAAAGAGTCGGTCTTTCTGATCTTGCCAATCGCCCGGCGCGGCTTCTTTCCGGCGGTGAGCAGCAGCGACTTGCGCTTGGGCGGGCCCTGGCGCTCAATCCGAGGATACTGTTTCTGGATGAGGCGACGGCGAGCCTGGACCCAGCATCCATGCTGGCAATCGAGGAGATTGTCCGGCAAGCCCGCGATAGCGGGCACAAGATCGTCATGGTGACCCATAATATCGGGCAGGCGAAGCGCCTGGCCGATGAGATCATCTTTATCCATGACGGGCGCATCACCGAACAGGGTTCGGCCGATGCATTTTTCGAAAATCCCGCATCCCGGGAGGCGCAAGCTTATCGCGACGGTGTGATCCTTACCCATGAAAATACAGGAGAGCTTAATGCGTAATAGTATAAACAGGCTTGGTGTCTTTCTTGCGGTTGGACTTGGCCTTTCCATCGTCAATGCTATGGCGGAGGACACGTCGATTCTCGTTCAGTCGACGACTTCCACTGCCAATTCGGGATTGTATCATTACATGTTGCCCAAATTGGATGGCGAAACCGGAATTAAGGTCAACGTGGTAGCCGTCGGGACCGGTCAGGCGATCAAGAATGCCATGAATTGCGATGCCGATGTGCTCTTGGTTCATGCCAAGCCAGCTGAGGAGAAATTCGTATTGGATGGTTACGGCGTTAAACGTTACGACCTCATGTACAATGATTTTGTCATCGTCGGGCCGGAGAGCGACCCGGCAGGGGTATCCGGAATGGGCGATGTAAAAGCCGCCTTGACGAAAATTGCTGAAAGCGGATCTGCCTTTGCCTCACGCGGGGATGATTCCGGGACGCATAAGAAGGAAAAATCGCTCTGGGCTGCCGCCAATATCGATCCGGAAGAGGGCTCCGGGGGTTGGTATAAATCTACCGGTTCCGGCATGGGCGCTACGCTAAACACCGGCATCGGCATGGGGGCCTATGTGATGACCGACCGCGCCACCTGGATCAGTTTCAAGAACAAATCCGATTACAAGATCGCGGTAGAAGGCGACAAGGCGCTGTTCAATCAGTACGGCGTCATTCTCGTTAATTCCGAGAAATGCCCGGACGTGAAGGTTGAGGCCGGGAATACGTTCATCAACTGGCTGATTTCCGAGCAGGGACAGGAAGTGATCGGGTCCTACAAGGTCGATGATCAACAATTATTCTTCCCGAATGCCGGACAGGAAAATATGTGAGAAACGGCTAAGTTTTCTGGTGCGTTCAGACCGCCGGTTTTTCATGTGCGCTGGGATAATGGCTGTCTACACGTTGTGATGAACGGTCAGGAGACCGGATAGGTCATAACCGGTATAGGTTGCTGCCTGTTTGCCGAATTTCTCGCTTCTGACAAATTCGAGGAAGCGCTGAAATGGTGGCTCGAACCAGTGGTAGCGATTAACGACAATATCATAGCGTTCGCTGACGACGGGCAGAAAGTCGACCTGATACTGTGCGGCTATGCATTGAAGCGCGAAACCCGCGTCAGCTTTGTTACCGGCCACGAGATTGACGATTTCGGCTTCGCTCCTTGCGGGTTCCAGGATTTCGAAATCGCTCAGCGAGAGATCCTCTTCGGCCAGCAATCTTTCCAATAAAATCTGACTGCCTGCCTCCGGCTGGCGTGGCAGAATACGCATGCCCTTGAGGTCTTTCAGTCCCTGGACTCGGGAGGCGAGGCCACTGGCAAGTACAAGGCCGCGCTGTCGCCACGCCCACTCGACCAAAACCACTTGCAGGGTACCGAGTTTTTGCTTCGCCTGACTGATGTTCCAGTCATCGCCGTCGCTGTCCGGCAAATGTATTCCAACGGCGAGTCCTTCGTTGGCCGCGAAGCGATCGAGACCGTCGATACTGCTATCGAAAAGAGTGGCGATTCCGCATCTCGACTCGCGTATTGCCCAGTCGAGGAGAGGGTCGTGACTGCCAAGCAGAGTGGCTGGGCGTTTTCTGGTATCGACGCTGGATCCGGCTTCGCCATCGACCCATGCTTCGACGGCGACGCGTGGGAACAGCAGTTTGCCGATTACCTTGGAATGGGGCAGCTGACCGGTTGCGACAAGTTCGTAGACCTTGCGCTCCTTGATACGAAGAAGATCTGCCACTTCCCGGGTTGTCAGGTAATTGTGCACGCCGTTTCCTGAGCCTTTTTGCGTCTTTACAGGCACTTTATGCTGCAAACCAAGTGTTTATGACAACAGCATACTTTACAGAGCGCTCGATTGGCGCGATGATTTCAAATGCGATTAACTACTTAGGCAGGCCATGGTTATTGTTCTACGTATTTGCCTGATTGGTCTCGTATTGGCGATTTCCGGTTGCAATACCTCCAAGGTGCTTGACTTGGAAAACACGCCTGCTTCCAGCGCAACCCGCCAGGAAATCACCGATTTCGTGAAAGTTGGCGTGACGTCCAGCAATCGCGTGATCGAAACTTTCGGTGATCCAACGTCGAGAACGGAAATCGAAGGCGGTGGCTACGCGCTGGATTACAGTTCATTTCAGGACGATGGTTTCGTTGTGATCACCTTCGACAAGAACGGCGTTGCCAGCGAAGTCCGTTCCAGCGATCAGCTTTAAACAGTCCAGGACTGAAGACCCCGCAGCTAGCCCTGAGTGGGCCAGGCGCGGTGTTCATCATCAATGATAAATCGGTGACGGTGGCGCTTCCTGATTGTATGGAATTGCTTCAGATGCGGATGATCTGAAGGCAAGTCCGGATGCTCGTGAGCGACGATCCGGGGATCGCCTTTAGGCCAGAGCTTCAGGCTTGAAACCGTGCCTGCGATTGAAAGAGCGCTCAGTACAAGCAAAGCGGAACCCATTCCCATTGTTTCTCCGAGCCAGCCGGCGAGGGGATAGGTGAGAAGCCAGCACGCATGGGACAAGGCGAACTGGGCGGTAAAGACGGCGGGCCGGTCTTCCTCATGGGCTGAGATACGTAACAGGCGGCCAGCTGGCGTCAAGATCGCCGAATAGAGCGCTCCGATCAGAAGCCACATCGCCAGGAACAGCTGCCAAAACGGATATCCTACTGCCGAAAAATACAATCCGCTACCAAGGGCTATCGCCGAGAGAAATGCGGCGCTCGTTGCCATTACGCGGCGGTCGTCGAGCCGGTCCAGCAGCGAGGGAAGCGAGAGTGCCGCGAGCATCGATCCGCCGCCAAAAGCGGCGAGGGCGATGGCAACGGCAGTTTCATTCATTCCGTAGGCGGACCGGACGATTACAACCGTATTGACGATCACGAATGCGCCGGCTGAGGCCGCAGCGAGATTGAGGGCCAGCAGGCCTTTCAGGCGAGGCGTTGCGAGGTAAATCCGTATGCCGCGAGTCAGACGTTCTCGAAAGGTTCGCTGGACCTTGTCTTCCGCGCGGGCGGGCAGGGCGGTGCCTAGGACGAGCAGTGCTGATATGAGGAAACCGATAACCGTTCCGCCAAATAGCCAGTGATAACTCATCACGGTTAGCAAGAGTCCGGCAAGGGCAGGGCTTATCAGGTTCTCCAGATCATATGCCAGGCGTGACAAGGATAGCGCCCGGGTATAGTCCGCTTCGGCTTTCAGGACATCGGGGATCGTCGCCTGAAATGCCGGCGTGAAGCTGGCGGAGGCGGTTTGAAGAACGAAAATGAGGGCATAGATCTGCCACACGGCATCAATGAAGGGCAGAAATACTGCCGTTCCTGCGCGGATCAGATCCGCCCCGATCAAGACAGCTTTTCGGTGCAAACGCTCGGCAAACGCATTGGCAACGGGGGACAACCCCACATAGGCGACCATCTTGATTGCAAGCGCCGTACCGAGGACCGCTCCCGCCGAGTCTCCGGCGATGTCATAGGCGAGGAGGCCGAGGGCAACGGTAAGAAGCCCTGTGCCCAGAAGTGCTATTACCTGAGCAGAGAAAAGTCGCGCGTAGATGGGGTGTTTAAGGACGGTCAGCATTGGTAAATATTTGGCAAGCGGTCTGGGCACATCAAGGCGGACAAAAACCTCTGCAAAATCTCGGCTAGAATGTATTCTTGGGATCGAAACCGGAATTTGCTGTCCCGTCAGCAAGCGTAGTCCGAGCCTTCCTCATCCAGAATTGCCTTGATCTCCCGGAGATGTGCTTCGCCCATTCCGGGATAAGATTCGATCTCGCTCGCGGTTTTTTCGGCTATCTCATCGCTGAGATAACGAAGTTCGCGGCCGGTTTGCAGCGCGCGGATATAGGTTTCGGCAGCGCGCTCGAAATAATACAGCCGGTCAAAGGTTTCAGCGACGTCTGCGCCGATGACCATCACGCCGTGATTGCCCATGACCATTACCTTTTTCGACGGATCCGCAAACAATTGCGCGCAACGCTCGCCTTCTTCCTCGAAAGCAAGACCGCCGTAGTTCTCGTCTATCACGACGCGATTGTGAAAAATCGCCGTATTCTGATCGATAGCGGGAAGCCGCGAATCCTTCAGGCTCGCGAGCACGGTTGCAAAGACCGAGTGGACATGCATCGCGCAACGAGCGTGCGGGCAATGACGGTGGATCGCTCCATGCACCCCCCATGCTGTTGGATCAGGTGCGTCCGGAGTATTGAGGGTGTCGGGGTCATTGGCATCAAGCAAAAGCAAATCGGAGGCCTTGATCCGGGAAAAGTGCTTCTGGTTGGGATTGATCAGGAATTGCGTGCCATCATCGTTGACCGACAGGGAAAAATGGTTTGCTACGGCTTCATGCAGGTTGAGACGCGCGGTCCAGCGGAAACTTGCCGCAAGATCGACCCTTTCGGACCAATGGGAGAGGTTCAGGCGAACGAGATTATCGTTTTCAGCCGGCATAATGGGTCCTCCGGTTCGTGTTTTCTGGTTCCAAGCTAGCGTTTCGCTTGGCACTCGGCAATCGTCCCGTTGGCTCAATCCCCGTTCGCTCAATCACTGTGGGGCATATCTGTTGCGCCTTTGGTGCGCCGCCGTCTTTTTGCCTTCGGCGTATCCTCGGAGACGGGCGTTTCGGATTTCTCTTGATCGCTTGCGCTCGATCGCCCAGCGCCGGGTAGCGACACGCCGCCATTTTCCATCCGCAAATGAAGATCGCGTTGAGGGAAGGGGATTTCGATGCCCGCCTCTGCAAACCGTCTCAGGATTTCGAAGCGCATTTCCGTTTCGACGGTAACGACGTTGCCGATATCGTTCAGGAATACCCGTAAGAGGAAATCGAGCGAACTGTCGCCAAACCCGGTAAACCATACATTGGGTTCGGGCGTTTTCGCCACCATCGCATGTTGGTGCGCGATTTCGTAAAGGATCTTCTCGGCAAGCCTGGCATCTGCTCCGTATGAAATCCCGATTGGAATATCGACGCGGCCCGCTTTCGATTTCAATGTCCAGTTGGTCACCTGGGAGTTGATCAGCTCCGAGTTCGGAATAATGATCGATTGTTTCTTGAAAGTTTCGATTTCGGTCGCGCGGACACTGATCCGCTTTACCGTTCCTTCCGCAGAGCCGACAATGATCCAGTCACCGGCCTTGATCGGGCGCTCTACTAGCAAAATCAGTCCGGAGACGAAATTGTTGACGATGTTCTGCAAGCCAAAACCGATGCCGAGCGACAGTGCGCCGGCAACAATCGCGAGGCTTGAAAGGTCGAGACCGGCGGAGGTGACTGCAACCAGTCCGGCGATAGCGATGCCGATATAACCAACGCCGGCCCGGATCGAGTTGGAAACGCCGGCGTCGATGCGGCTGCGCGGGAATACGCTGCGTGTTAGCCAACCCTGGAACAGCCGCGTGAGAAGGATGATGACCGCGAATATCGCGAGGCCGACGAGAATTCCTGAGAGGGAAATTCTTAAACCGGCGATATCGAAACCGGTGAATGCGCGAGCAATGAAAGTTGTAATTTCTTCAAAGCGCGTTCCCCATTGCATCAGGATCAGCGGGATGCCGATGGCCAGGATGAAGAAGATGAACAGGCCGGATGCAATGAGGCTGGCCTGTTCGATCTGGTAGGGCTCGTAGCCGCGCGAAAGCATGAACCGGCCGACCGCCGTATTGGCCATGACGCCTTCCTTGCCCAGTTCCTTGGCCGCGATGATGCCGATAAAGACAATAGCAATGATCGCGCCGGTGACGACGATCTGTTGTGCGAGGAAACGGGCAAGGCCGATATAGCCGGCAATCGAGGACAATATGAGAATGCTGCCCATGACGATAAGCGGAATTGAAATCCACCGCGCCCAGTTATCGCCCTGATGGAGAATTGAAGGTGGCGTTTCTTCTGTGCCGTGACCGATCGGCTTGATCAGTGCCATGGCGATGAGGATCAGGCCGATAATGATCGATGCGAACGCGCCCTGAACGACGGTGATCGAAAGGGAGGTCGACAGGATAGAATCGACGGAATCCATAAAATAGTCGAGCGCGTAGACCGCGAATAGCAGAAAGGTCAGCCAAAACATTCGCTTGGCCGCCTTATTTGAAATGCGTATCAGCCGCCAATTCCACGAACTCGGCGAAAATACGGCCCGGCAGAAGTTCCACGCGAATACAAGTCCCGCAATGACGAGAAACAGCGTATAAAGCAGGGCAGCAATCTTAGGACTGAGTAGCTGAAATTGCTGAAAAAGGGCGTAGCTTGCGCCGAGGAAGATGGCGGTCGCAAGGCTGGGCAACAAGGTGGCCCAATACGCAGTGAAAACACGTTTGAAATAATCGGGATCAGTTTCGCCCCGTTCCAGGTGCCTGCCGAAGAAACGGTTAAAATTGAATGATAGAAAAATCGCCAGGGCGAGCGCCATCATGGCGGAACCCAGCGCCTGCCAGAACTTTTCCCTCAATACGAAGTGTGCCCAGTTCGACACGAGTTGCGATGCGCTGCGGGATTCGGACACAAGACCATTTGCCGCCCGGGAAAGGAGGTTGAAATCGATACGGGTCCGCTTAGTTAACGCTTCGGCGAACAATTCCTGGCGACGAACCGCAATTTCTTCAAGTGACTGGTTGGCGGCGCTGATTGCTTCTTCCAAATCTGTTTTTGCCACGGCAAGCGCAGATTTCTCGGCGTTCAGGCGCGCTCTGGTGGTAGCTATGGCGTCCGGTTCGCGAACTGTATCATCCTCTGGGGGGCCACCAATTTCTTCAAGCCGATTATTGATTTCGGTAGATTGTTCGTCGATCGAACGGATGAGGTCGCGTGCCTTGGTAATCGCATCTTGATATTTGACGCTGGCACCGACCAGGGCTTCATCGCCAAGGGATGCATCGGCGCTCAGGCGATTGACGATTTCAACCGTCTGCTGAACCTGGTTGGCCTGTGCGACCAGCGGATTCTCCTGCTGCCGGTCATTGTCCTGAGCGGCCGCGAAGAGAACAAATGCCGTGAAAAGGCAGAGGGTGAGCAGAAACAAAAACGCCTGGCGAAAGCCAGACGCTGCCAGATTCCTAGCCGTCATCTTTATCGCAACCATGGCACATCCGGTTAAATCGAATACAAGTCGGCTGTGTCGACCAGTGTAACCTAGAGAGATTCATTTGCATTGGCCAGATGCGCGGCCAATCATGGTTTTGTGTGTTTTCAGCTCTTGGTCGCCGCTGCGATCATGTCTCTTGCCTCGTTCAAACGGACTTCTGCGCCGGAAAAATCGCCGGCGTCACATAAGCCCCTCGCCGATTGGATCGTTTCATCGATCGATGCAAGCTGCTCTGGACCAACATTGGTCTCCAGTAATGCTTGGGACATTTCCGAGATCCGGGCGCGACAATCGACCTCGTTTTCGATAGCGAAGGCAGCGCCCGAGGTGAATGAAAACATTGCCGCAGCAACGAGCGAAAACCTGGCTATTGATTTTCCGAAAGGCACTAATCTCATATCCTACTCCAATTCATTCAATCGCGGGTAATCGAAGGTCTCCGCATTGTCTTTATGGGATATATAGTGGCTCTTGCCTGAATGAAAGCTGAACGGGCTTGCAAGACTACCGCATGTCCGCGTAAGGCACCGCTCGTACGGTTTGATAGCGGATCGAAAAACATGATTCTGGAATTCGGGTTTCTGCTGTCTGCTTATCTGCTAAGTCAGTTTTACCGCTCGTTTCTTGCCGTTCTCGCTCCGGTCCTGATTGACGAACTTGGCGTGAGCGCAACGGATCTTTCATACGCTTCGGCTGCCTGGTTTATCGTTTTCGCCCTAGCTCAGTTTCCGATCGGGGCATGGCTCGACCGGTTCGGGCCGAGACGAACGGCATCGATTTTGCTGGCAATCGGCGGTGGTGGCGGGATTGCGCTTTTTGCGGCGGCGGATTCTGCGCCCGTACTAATCATCGCGATGGGATTCATCGGGCTTGGATGCGCACCCGTCCTGATGGCATCGTTCTTCCTGTTCACGCACCGGTTCTCGGACGCGAAGTTCGCTTCGCTTGCGGCCAGTTTCGTGGGGTTGGGCACGCTCGGAAACGTGCTTGGCTCCGAGCCCCTCGCGGCGACGATCGAATGGTTCGGCTGGCGACCGGTGGGCTGGGGACTTTTCGTCATCACGATTGTGACGGCAGTGGGTATTTTCCTGCTCGTCAGGGATCCCGAAAATGAAAATATCAGCGAGAACAAAGGATCACTCCTCGACCTCATCAAGGTGCGGGAATTGTGGTTCATCTTTCCGATTATCTTCATGGGCTATGGCGTTGCCGCCGGCATCAGGGGGCTTTGGGCCGGACCCTATCTGGCCGATATCTTCGGATTTGAAACCACCGAGATCGGCCGCGTTACGCTCTACATGGCGTTGGCACTCGTTGCCGGATCCTTCGCTTACGGTCCGTTGGACCGGATTTTCGGCACGCGGAAATGGGTGGTGTTCACCGGGAATGCCGGGGTGCTGGTTGCATTGTTCTATCTCTTGTTCGCATCCGAAAAAAACGAGTTGGGCGTGACGTTTGCATTCGTTGCTATAGGCTTTTTCGGTTCCGCTTATGCCGTGCAGATGGCTCACGGAAAAGCCTTCGTGCCCTCATACATGACAGGCCGAGGCGTTACCCTGCTGAATTTTTTCAGCATCGGCGGAGCAGGGCTAATGCAGTCTCTTAGCGGATTGACCGTTGAGGGTTTTTCACAGGACGGAGCCCTGCCTGCAAGTGGCTATCACGCGTTGTTCTTGCTCTATGCCGTATCGCTGGGACTGGCGTTGCTGGTCTACATGTTTTCCACAGATGCGAAGCCGGGCAGTCAGCCTAAGGGCCAAAAAGCCCGCGCAATCCGTCAGTAGCGCGGGCAATTGCCGATTGAAACGCGCGTTGCCCGAATTTTATGGAAATCGTTATGAATGCCGCTACTGATCTGTGGTATTTCAATCGATTATAGCCAGACCTGATTCGTTCATCACATCAGTCATAATCGTGTAACAAAAATGTTTTTACAGGGGTCTGATTGGCGCTTGCTCGGACTAATGGCGAAATGTATAAGCGCCGCATGTTTTGGGGAGTTTGCGAAGATGGGACAGATGGATAGTCGTGCTAAAGAGTATCAGCCGTCGCCAGATGAGCCGTTCATGAATGAGCGGCAAAAAGAGTATTTTCGCGCCAAATTGCAGCAGTGGAAAAACGACATCCTGCGCGAGTCGCGTGAGACCCTTGAGGCATTGCAGGACCAGTCCGGGAAACTTGCCGATATCGCCGACCGGGCGTCCTCGGAGACTGATCGCTCTATCGAACTTCGGGCACGGGATCGCCAGCGTAAACTGATCGCCAAAATCGACTCGGCTTTGCGCCGTATCAATGACGGGACCTATGGCTATTGCGAGGAGACCGGTGAACCGATCAGTCTGAAACGGCTGGAGGCACGTCCGATTGCCACGCTCTCCATTGAAGCCCAGGAACGCCATGAGAGGCGCGAAAAAACCCATCGCGACGACTGAGATTCGCGAATAGGTTTTTCGATAAGGCCATTAGCGAACCCGCCTGCTATCGGTTTTAACCGGCGCGGGTAAAGTGTCGTGTCCTGTTCATCCGGCACTAAAGGCTTTTTCCTCGCGAAGCTCGGCTGCCGTCTGGCGAAGCGCATTGGCTAGCACCTCGGCGGGCTGCGCACCGCCTACAGCGTATTTCTGATTGAAGATGAAGAACGGCACCCCTGTGACCCCTATGTGCTGAGCATGGGCGATTTCACCTCTTACGGCGTCAATATCCGTATCGCTTTCCAGTTTTTCAGCGATTTCTCCTGCATCGAGTCCGGCTTTTGCCGCGATATCAACCAATCGCTTTCGATCGCCGATATTGACGCCATTGAGGAAATAGGCTTTGAAGAGATGATCGACGACCGTTGATTGAACGTCTGCGCCCGCTTCACCGGCCCATCTGATTAGACGGTGAGCATCAAGGGTGTTGGGCGACACAGCTATTTTTTCGAATTGGAAATCGATGTCATTGCTCGCGCCGGCCTCTCTTATCCGGTCGTAAATCTGGTTTGCCTTTTCGACCCCTCCGAACTTTTCGCAAAGATACTGCTGACGGTCCTTTCCTTCCCGGGGCAGGGTGGCATCAAGCTGGAAAGGGCGCCAATGCACCCGGACCTCCACCTCCGAGGCGATTTTAAGGGCTTTTTCGAGGTGTTTTTCACCGATATAACACCAGGGGCACATGACATCCGACACGACATCAACAACGATCGGATCGGTTTTTTCCGTCTGGGTAAACGCTTTATCACCCTTCATGGTTGAAGCCTTTCCATCAACTGGTCATTCCGCGCGCTTATCCCACCAGACCGGAAACCGGTTGCCATAGAGCGGCGTCGCATCCGGGTAATCCAGATAGGCGCGATGCGCGATCCAGTCCGCAGGAACATGATAGAGCGGTATCAGATATTGTCCCGACAAAAGAACTCTGTCGAGGGCACGGACGGCGGCTATGAAGCGATCGCGTTCGTGCGAAGCAACCATTTCTTCGATCAGGTGATCGATCGCTGGATCGCTAACGCCGGAATAGTTGAAGCTGCCCTCCACGTCTTTCGAGCGGCTTCCCCAGCGCCAGGCTTGCTCGATACCCGGCGACAGCGATGCCGAATAGCGGGCAATTACCATGTCATAATCGAAGGTTTGGAGGCGTTTCTGATATTGGGCATCATCAACGGACCGAATCGAGATTGAGATGCCGAGCCGATCTAGTGTTCCCTGAAAGGCGAGAGCAATCTTCTCTTCCTCAGCGTTTCGGGTCATGATTTCGAAGGAAAAAGGGCTTCCGTCAGCCTGTATCAGGCTGCCATTTTCACGTTTCATGCCGGATGCAAGCAGCTGCTTCATTACCTTGCGCAAGATGGCTCGATCCAACCCGGTGCCATCGGTCACCGGTAAATGCCATTCGCCCGACAATTTGTCCGTATCGACGTCGTCGATAAAGTCGCCGAGCAGGTCTCTCTCCATTTCGCTTGCAGGACGGCCAATGGATGAGAGTTCCGAACCGTTCCAATAACTTTCGGTGCGTTCGTAGGCGCCAAAGAAAAGGTTCTTGTTGAGTGTCTCGAAATCGAAGGCGGAGACTAGCGCCCGCCTTACATCGCGATTTGAAAATATCGGGCGGCGTGTGTTGAAAACGAAGCCGCTCATGCTCGGCGGCGCGCCGCTTTCGATTTCAGCTTTGACGATTTCTCCATCCGTTACCGCCGGGAAATCATAGGCCCGCTTCCACTTCGCCGGATCGCCTTCCATGTAGACATCAACGATACCCTTCTTGAATGCCTCGAAAAGCGTTGTCTCCTGGCGAAAATACTCGATTTCGACCACGTCGAAATTGAAAAGGCCTCGGGCAACGGGAAGGACCTTTCCCCAATAACCCGGGTCTTTTTCGTAGACAATCCGCTTGCCTGCATCGATTGAGGCAATTCTGTACGGCCCACTGCCGACAAGAGCTTCGAGGGTCGATGCGTCGAAATTTTCCCGCTCTATCGCGTGGCTTGGCAGGACAGGTGTAAAGCCCGCTACGATCAGCGGGAATTCGCGATTGGAATCCGGATTGAACGTAAACCGTACTTTTCGGTCGCCGGTTTTCTCGATGCTCTCGATGCGTTTCATGCGGGTCGAAAATGGAGGCCGGCCTTTCTCGGCCAACAGCTCATAGGTGAAAATTACGTCTTCCGGTATCACCGGTTTTCCATCATGCCATTTTGCATCCGGATTCAGGCTGAATTCCATCCAGCGACGATCCTCAGGCATTGCGACAGAGTCCGCCAAGAGTCCGTACAGTGTGAACGGCTCGTCATAGCTACGCTGCATGAGGCTCTGAAAGTACAGATGCCCGAACTGCGGGTCCCATAGGCCTCTGGCAGTCGAGCGCATGCTCTTGAGGATGAAAGGATTGAGTGAGTCGAACGATCCGACCACGCCATAGGTTATTGATCCGCCCTGGGGTGCCTCAGGGTTTGCATAACGGAAATGGTTGAAGCCCTCCGGTTCGGCGGGATCTCCATACATTGCGATCGCGTGCCTGGGCTGGACCGTATCGGCGTTCGTCGCGAACGCCTTGACGATAGAGGCGGGGGTTGAAAACAGTGAGATCATGAAGAGGAAAATGACCGTCATTGCGGTTCGGAATAGCTTAGCGAATTCCTCGAGCGCAAAGCTGAACATTCTGTATGACGTTATAGGCAATTGAAGCATGTTATGAAGCGAATGGCTGATGGTTGTCATCGGGGTGATTCCCCAGTATGGGCGAGCCTAGCAAAATTCCAGCTCGAATGATTGCCAGTAACTTCAAATAATGGTGACGCATATTCCATTTTGACCGCGAAATCGAGTAGGCTGCCATTTTGCTGCCTGAAATTTCGGGTGGAAGATAGCGCGGAATACCGGTCGTCTTGCCATCATAGCCTGCCCAGGGCTTGCGTCTGTGATACGAAGGTTTATAAGGCACCGCGAACCGATTAGCGGTAAAAGCATTTTTAATTCTGACACAAAAGAGTTTATCATGATTGCGCCATCCAGACTTTCAGCATTGATTGCCGGTATTGCCGTCAGCGCAGCTTCGCTGATGACGATTTCGGCGAACCCTGCCAGCGCACAGCAAGGCCAACGGCCGGATGGCTGGTTCAAGGTGTGTGCCAAGCAGGACACCAACGATATCTGCAACACCCAGTTCCAGTCCGTCGCGAGTACCGGTCAGGTTATCACGTCAGTGAACCTGATCGAAGTAACGGGTGAGACCTCGCGCCGGCTGTTCCAGGTTACCGTTCCATCCGGGCGTCTTATTCCGGCCGGCGTAAAGCTTCGCATCGACGACGAGCGCGAAACGACCCTGCCATATCTCTACTGCTTTCCGGAGCGTTGCGTTTCACAGGTCGATCTCGACGACAATCTCATCGGGATTTTGAAAGCCGGCGGTAAAATGACAGTAACGTCGACCAATGTTCAAAACCGTGAGAACCCGATCGAGGTAACGCTGTCCGGTTTCACTGCAGCCTATGACGGCCCGCCGCTCCAGCAGGAAGAATTGGCGAACCGTCAGCGCGAATTGCAGGATGAATTGCGCCGGAAAGCCGAGGAAGCCCGCAAGAAGCTTCAGGAAGCTCAGGACAGCGCCAAAAGCGGCAGCAACTGATCCTGTCTCTCGACACCTGATTGTTAAAGATCAAGAAACCCGGCTCTCTGGCCGGGTTTTTTGTCTCGCATATCGGATCTAGTGAACCATTCCCTGGCGAGCTTTATAATCACCTCCGGGCGTTCGGACAAAAACTTCGTCTACCTCGGGATGCCTGACGGGCTCGCGATTTTCGTCCGGAAGCAAGTTCTGCTCGGAGACATAAGCTATATATTCGGTCTCGTCGTTTTCGGCGAAGAGATGGTAGAAAGGCTGATCGCGATGAGGACGCACGTCTTCCGGAATGGAATCGTACCACTCCTCCGTATTGGCGAATTCCGGATCGACATCGAAGATCACTCCCCTGAAGGGATAGATCCGATGGCGCACCAATTGGCCGATGGAATATTTCGCTTTCTGGACCATGAGACTTTCTGGTCGAACGTTCGTGGGTTCCGGTTTGCCAGGTTTGGAATATGAGAGCCCGCCACTGACAGTATAAGCTTAAAATATCAGACATCTTTTGTGATATTCAAGAGAGCGGATTTGTAGTGGTTGCCTGTCCCGCTGTTTGGAGGTAGGTCTCGGCCACGCGGCGCGTCAGATTGCCTCTCATCATTTTTGCTCGCTTTTCGACCTGTTTATCGGAAGTCCATGTTCGCGGTTATCAATCTTGTAATCCCTTTATTCGGGTTGATTTTCATCGGTTATCTGGCTGGGCGGATCATGGAAATTCCGCTTGATGGGCTCAGATGGATGAATTTTTTCATTGTCTATATCGCCTTGCCGGCGCTGTTTTTTCGGCTGTTGTCCAGGACACCGATTGAGCAGTTCGCGAACATCACGTTCATAGCGGTATCGGTTTTTGCGACGCTTGTCGTTTTCGTGCTCATTTTCGTGATCGGCGGTCTCCTGAACAGGGGCAATGTTGCTGAATCAACGATTCAGGGATTTGCGGGCGCTTACGGAAATATCGGCTACATGGGGCCGCCACTGGCAATCGCCGCTTTCGGTCCGGAAGCCGGTGTGCCGGTCGCGCTTATCTTCTGTTTCGAGAATTCGATGCATTTCACCTTAGCGCCGCTATTGATGGGGCTGCATTCGGATCAGGGCCAGACTGCGGCGCAATTGGTCAAAGAAATTCTGTTCAAGATTTTCACCCATCCCTTCATTGTGGCAACGATTATCGGGGTACTGGCGGCGATCATAGAATGGCAGCCACCGAGTTCCATCGGGAATTTGCTGGAATTCCTGTCGGGAGCGGCAGCACCGTGCGCGCTGTTTGCCATGGGCGTTACGGCAGCGCTGAAGCCGCTGAAGCGTGTTCCGCTGGAACTGAGCTATATCGTTCCGGTCAAGCTGATCGTGCACCCGGTCTTGTGTTACGTGCTATTACGCCTGCTTGTCCCCAATGTTGAGCCGATCTGGTTTTATTCTGCGGTATTGCTTGCCGCGCTTCCAAGCGCGACCAATGTTTTCGTTATCGCCCAGCAATATGGCGTATGGCAGGAGCGGGCCTCCAGCGCCGTTGTGATCTCCACTCTTGCCGCGACCGTCACGGTGACTGGTTTTCTCTACCTCGCCTTGGAGCAACTGATTTAATTCGATTGGAATGCGGGTCGTCAGGCCCGTCTTTTCCGCTTGAACAGGCGGCTGCCGGCGGAAAAGCTGCGACCGGGGTCGATCCCTTCCTGCATGAAAAGGCGTCTTAGCGGTCCCAGATTGCCAATTGCGCGGAGTCCTAAACTGCGGACGAGTTGAAAGGGCAGGAATTCCGAGAGCAGCGAACGATTGAGAAGATCGACTGAAGCCGTTCTGGTAGAAACATCCGCGAGCCGGGACCTGTGATAGGCGTCGCCGAAGTTTTCCGAAGGAGTTCGCGATCCGTGTTTTGAGATAAGATCGATTGCAGCTTTAACGTCTCGGAGACCGAGGTTAAGTCCTTGCGCCCCTATCGGAGGGAACGCATGGGCAGCCTCCCCAATGAGTGCTACCGCACCGGCACCAAACCGCTTTGCAATCATTCCGGAGAGCGGGAATCTGTGGAGCTCTGCCTCGAGGCGGATTTCCCCAAGAACCGACTCCATCTTGCGCTCGAGCTCAAGATTCAGTTTCTCGATTGGCAACGCCGTCAAACGGTCCGCCTGCGCCGGATCGACGACGCAAACCAGACTAGATCGCCGATCTCCCAACGGTACGAGGGTGAAAGGACCGGTCGACGTGTGAAATTCCGTGCTGGTCTCGTGGTGTGGCAGACGATGGCTGAAATTGCCGACCAAGGCCACCTGCGGGTAACGCCAGTCCCGGGTTTCGATTCCTAACGCCGCGCGTGCGGCCGACTTTCGTCCGTCGGCAGCGAAAACGATGTCTGCCGTTATCTGTTTGGCGTTCGAGAGGGACAGGCACGCGCTCTCGCCGTCCTGAGCGAGCTCCAGGGCATCCAGCAAAGCGTCTTCCCAGAGTATGCTTTCGGCATCCCTGAGTGCGGCTTCCAAGACTTGCGAAAGATATTTGTTCTCGATGTTGTAGCCAAACTCGCTCAGGCCGATTTCGCTGGCTCTGAAATCCGTCTGCGGCGCCCGTATCAGGCGCCCCGTCGCATCGATGATGCGCATGGTGCGAAGGGGGGCCGCGCGATCCGAAGCTTGCTGCCAGACGCCCAACGTTTCCAGAAAACGAATGTTTTCGGCAAGTAAAGCTGAGGTCCGGCCATCGCTGGAGGGCTGATCCGGCGCGACCAGTACC
>JAHEHW010000111.1 GCA_024639745.1 Salaquimonas sp.
TAGCCGATCAGACCGTATTCGAAGAGGCTATCGGGAAGCTGACCACCTCCAAGAAGCCGGTGATAAAGGCTGGCGGCGGTACGCGGGGTCATGACGAGATAATCCGAAAGCTCGCGGAGCGCATAGGCGCGGCGGTGGTGACTTCACCCGGTTCAACCGGGGTGCTTCCTGATGATCATCCGCAATTGATGCATGTCGGCGGATCGAAGGGGTCGATCTCGGGTAATTACGCTATGGAGAATGCCGATCTTCTGATTGCCATCGGCACGCGAGGGGTCTGCCAGGCGGATTGTTCCGGAGTCGGTTATCCGAATGCCGAGGCCGTCATCAATATCAATGGCGATTTGAACGATCTCATGCACTACGCTAATACAACTGGCCTTGCCGGTGATATCGGGGCGGTCTGCTCTAAATTGCTCGACGCCATTGCGGGTTCCAATCTGCCGGATCAGACAGCCAGACAGGAATGGCTGTCCGCCTGCGCCGAGAAGAAGGCGGAATGGCAGGCGTTCAAGAACGCGCGTTATTCGAACGACGGACTCGATGATGCCATCTGGGGAAGGAAGGTCCTGACACAGCCGGCGGCGATAAAGATCGCAAGTGATTTCGCCAAGGCTCAGGATGCGGTGAAATTTTTCGACGCTGGTGATGTTCAGGCCAATGGCTTCCAGATTGTCGAGGACGACAAGACCGGCGATACCTACACTGAAAGCGGGGCCAGTTATATGGGATTTGCGGTCTCGGCGCTCCTTGCCAGCGCCGCGGCAGACAAGCCGCGCTATGGCATAGCCTTTACCGGCGACGGATCCTTTATGATGAACCCTCAGATACTTATCGATGGTGTCGAGCATGGTACGAAAGGAATGATCGTCCTTTTCGACAACCGTCGTATGGCGGCCATCACCGGACTGCAGCAGGCGCAATACGGTGCGGAATATAAAACGAATGATTCGGTGCCGGTCGATTATGTGCGACTCGCTTCATCCGTTTCTGGTGTGAAGGCAGTCTTCGGCGGTTATGACAGCGGATCGTTTGAGGCCGCTTTGAAAGAGGCTCGGGCGCATGACGGTTTATCGCTCGTCCATGTCCCGGTTTATTCGGGCGAAGACGAGCTCGGCGGAATGGGCGCCTACGGTTCCTGGAATGTCGGCAACTGGGTTGAAGACGTTCAGGCCCGCTATATCGAACAGAAGATTTGACCGGAGAGATTTATGTATCAGGATTTTCAGCTTTACGTGAATGGGGAATGGGGGCCGGCACTGTCCGGCGCCACCAAACAGGTTTTCGATCCGGCGACCGAAGAAGTGGTCGGCAAGATCGCCGATGCCAGCGAGGCGGATCTCGACCGGGCATTGGAGGCAGCCGTGCACGGGTTCGAAATCTGGCGTAACACCGGCACTTGGGAGCGGGCCGCAAAGATTCGCAAGGTCGCTGATCTGATCCGCGAGCGGATCGACACCATTGCTGCGATCATGTCGATCGAGACCGGCAAGCCGCTGGCGGAAGCGACGGGCGAGACCAATGCGGCCGCAGACCAGTTCGAATGGTATTCGGAGGAAACCAAGCGCATTTACGGTCAGATCATCGGTTCCCGGACGCCGGACAGCAGGCTCTCGGTAATCTATCAGCCGGTTGGCGTCGTGGCGGCATTCTCTGCCTGGAACTTCCCCGCTCTGCTGCCGGCCCGGAAAATCGCGGCGGCACTGGGAGCAGGTTGTTCAATCATCATCAAACCGGCGGGCGAAGCACCCGGTTCCTGCGGTGCGCTCGTTCAAGCCTGTCATGATGCCGGAATTCCGGCCGGTGTCGTCAATTTCGTGACCGGCAATTCGGGCATGATCGCAAAGCACCTGGTTTCCACCCCCGTGGTGCGCAAGGTTTCGGTCACGGGTTCGGTCCCGGTCGGCAGACAAATCCTGCATCTGGCTGCAGATGGTGTAAAGAAGGTGACGATGGAGCTCGGCGGTCATGGGCCGGTGCTCGTTTTCCCGGATACCGACGCGGAGGAAGCCGCGGCAACCTGTGCGGCGACTAAGTTCCGCAATTGCGGGCAAGTCTGCATATCGCCTACGCGGTTTTACGTGCACGAGGACAGCTACGACGCGTTCTCGGACAAATTCGCCAAGGTCGCGAAGGGATTGAAAATCGGTCGGGGAATGGATGACGGCGTGCAGATGGGGCCGATGGCGAATTCCCGCGGACTTGAGACAGTGAAGACCATGGTTGACGATGCGGTTTCCAAGGGGGCAGAAGTACTCGCGGGTGGGAAGGCTCCGTCCGGCTTCAATCGCGGGCATTTCTTCGAACCTACCGTTCTCGGTCGGGTTCCGGACGAGGCGATGGTGATGAATGAAGAGCCTTTCGGTCCGATCGCACCGATCGCGACGTTCAGGGATTATGACGATGTTATCAAGCGGGCAAACAGTCTGCCGTTCGGACTGGCTGGCTACGTGTTCTCAAAGGATCTCGGCACCGCAACGCGGGCAGCGGAGGATCTCGAAGTGGGCATGGTCGGCGTCAATGAAATGTTGCTGGCAACGGCAGAAGCGCCGTTTGGTGGGATCAAGGAGAGCGGCATGGGACGCGAGGGCGGATCGCTCGGAATCCACGACTACCTGGAGCCGAAATACGTCAAGACAAAACTCTAGAGCGAGCCGCCCATGACCAAGGAGACCGAAGGCGGGCTGGCCCGCGGCCTGACCAACTATGGTGACAAGGATTTCGCGACTTATCTCAGGCGCTCGTTCGCCAGTTCCATGGGGTATTCGCGTGAAATGCTGTCGAAAAAAATCGTCGGTATCGCCTATACCCCATCCGGCTTCAACAATTGCCATCGGCATTTTCCCGATATGCTAGAAGCCGTGAAACGCGGTGTTCTGGCTGCAGGCGCCTTGCCGATCGAGTTCCCGACGATTTCACTTGGCGAGGTTTTCCTCAATCCGACGAGCCTGAAATTCCGCAATCTCATGTCAATGGACACTGAGGAGATGATCCGCGCGCAACCGATGGATGCAGTCGTCCTAATGGGCGGGTGCGACAAGACCGTTCCGGCGCAATTGATGGGTGCGGCCTCGGCGGATATTCCGGCGATCCAGATCGTTGCCGGGCCGATGATGACTTCGAAATATGGTGAGGAACGCCTCGGCGCCTGTACGGACTGCAGGCGTTTCTGGGGCAAATACCGCGCCGGCGAAATCGACAGCGAGCAGATTGGCAAGATCGAAGCGAGGCTGGCGACGACGGCCGGCACCTGTGCCGTCATGGGTACGGCTTCAACCATGGCCTGCATCACCGAAACACTCGGCATGTCGCTTCCGGGTACCGCGGCAATCCCGGCGGTAAATGCCGACCGCCTACGTTCCGCGGAAGCAACCGGGGCGGCAGCCGTCAACCTTATCGCCAATCCGCTTCGACCAGGCCAGGTCATTACCCGGGGGTCCGTTGAAAATGCGCTGCGAGTGCTGCTTGCGCTAGGCGGCTCGACCAATGCGATCATTCACCTGACGGCGATTGCGGGTCGGCTCGGTATTGATGTACCGCTCAGTTGGCTAAACGAACTTTCGGATACCACGCCGGTACTCGTCAATCTGAAGCCGGTCGGCTCTCACTACATGGAAGACTTCTTCTATGCTGGTGGTATGGGTGCGGTGCTGCGAGAATTGAAACCGCTTCTCAATCTGGATTGCCTGACGGTAACCGGAGAAACACTTGGCGAACGCTTGGAGTTACCTTCCGATCCGGTGGATCGAAACGTTATCGCGGCTGCGGAAAATCCATACGAACCGCAGGGAGGTTTGGTTGCCTTGTTCGGGTCGCTCGCCCCACGCGGTGCAATCCTCAAGCGCTCTGCCGCCGACAAGAACCTTTTCGAGCTGGAGGGCAGGGCGGTTGTCTTCAACTCCCTTGAGGATCTTGCCGCCAGAATCGATGATCCGGAGCTGGAAATCTCCGAGAATGATTTTCTCGTTCTTCAGAATGCAGGTCCGAAAAGCGATACCGGCATGCCCGAGGCAGGCTATCTTCCGATTCCGAAGAAACTGGCGTCGAAAGGCGTTAAAGACATGGTGCGTATTTCTGATGCGAGAATGTCTGGTACGGCTTTCGGCACTATTGTACTACACGTTACGCCAGAAGCTGTCGAAGGTGGCCCTTTGGCGCTTGTTCAAACGGGAGATCGCATTAAGTTATCGGTAGCGAACCGGCGGATCGATCTTCTCGTCGAGGAGGGGGAACTCGAAAAACGCAGGAAAACATTGCAGCTGAAACGTCGGGATCCTAAGACGCTTCGCGGCTATGATAGGCTTTATGCCGAGGAAGTTCTGCAAGCCGATCAGGGCTGCGATTTCCGTTTCCTTTTGCGTCCGGAAGCGCAAAGTTAAGGGGATTTTTCAAATCCGGCTTTGTAAAGAGCGAAGAACAGGGAGCCAGGAATGAAGTTAGGTACGCCTAAAGAGACGCATGCTGGTGAAGCGCGGGTCGCGATGACCCCCGAAAGCGCGCAGCAGCTGCAAAAGCTCGGCTACGAGTGTATCATCGAAACGAAAGCTGGGGAGACCGCCGGGTTTCCCGATAAGGCCTACAAGGATGCCGGCGTCAAGATCGTGAAGACCGGAGCGACGCTGTTCAAGGAAGCGGATATCGTCGCCAAGGTGCGGCCACCGACAGAAACGGAAGTCAAGCGCCTGAAAAAGGGACAAACGCTGATCAGCCTGTTTTATCCGGCTCAGAACGAAAAGCTGATGGAGATGGCGAAGGAAAAGGGCGCCAATGTCATCGCCATGGACATGGTGCCGCGTATTTCCCGCGCGCAGAAAATGGACGTGTTGTCCTCGATGGCAAATATTGCCGGCTATCGCGCGGTTATCGAAGCGGGAAACAATTTCGGCCGTTTCTTCACCGGTCAGGTGACCGCTGCCGGCAAAGTGCCGCCGGCGAAGGTCCTTGTGATTGGTGCAGGTGTTGCGGGCCTTGCGGCAATCGGGACAGCCACATCGCTTGGCGCCATCACCTATGCTTTCGATGTGCGGCCGGAAGTGGCGGAGCAGATCGAGGCAATGGGCGCGGAGTTCGTCTATCTCGATTTCGAGGAGGAGCAACAGGACGGTGCTTCGACAGGCGGTTATGCAGCCCCTTCATCGCCGGAATTCCGCGAAAAACAGCTTGAGAAATTCCGCGAGCTTGCTCCGGATATCGATATCGTGATCACCACTGCCCTGATCCCGGGCCGCGATGCGCCAAAGCTGTGGCTCAAGGACATGGTCGAGGCAATGAAACCCGGTTCGGTGGTCGTCGATCTGGCCGCCGAGCGCGGAGGCAATTGCGATCTGACCGAAATGGACAAGAAGGTTGTCTCCGACAACGATGTCACGATCATAGGCTATACGGATTTCCCGTCGCGCATGGCCACGCAGAGTTCGACATTGTTCTCGAACAATGTGCGTCACATGATGACCGATCTGACGCCTGAAAAGGACGGCAAGGTCAATCACAACATGGAAGACGATGTCATTCGGGGTGCGACGGTCAGTTATGATGGCGAGATCACCTATCCGCCGCCGCCGCCGAAAGTGCAGGCGATTGCCCAACAACAGAAAAAGGAAAAGCCTAAGGAACTCACGCCGGAGGAAAAACGCGAGAGGGAAATGCAAGCCTTCCGCGAACAGACCAAGCAGCAGGTTACAATTCTGGCTGCTGGGGTCGTTCTCATGGGGCTTCTGGGGCTCGTTGCCCCGGCGAGCTTTATGCAGCATTTCATTGTGTTCGTGCTTGCCTGTTTCGTTGGTTTCCAGGTGATCTGGAACGTAGCCCATTCACTGCATACGCCGCTGATGGCGGTCACCAATGCGATTTCGTCGATCATTATCGTTGGTGCATTGCTGCAAATCGGCTCGGGTTCCAGCCTCGTAATGGTGCTTGCCGCTCTGTCGGTCTTCATGGCCGGCATCAATATTTTTGGCGGTTTTCTCGTCACGCGGCGCATGCTCGCCATGTTCCAGAAATCGTAAGGGGAAATCGCAATGGAATACGGATTTTCTACTGCCGTTTATATTATCGCGGCTGTTCTATTCATTCTTTCCCTGGGCGGTCTTTCCGGTCAGGAAAGCGCCAAGCGGGCCGTATGGTACGGCATTGCCGGTATGGGGCTGGCGGTTCTGGCAACATTGATGGGACCGGGCAGCGGTAACTGGTTACTATCCGTCGTTTTGGTTCTTGCCGGCGGTGCAATCGGCTGGTTCATCG
>JAHEHW010000112.1 GCA_024639745.1 Salaquimonas sp.
GACCGCACAGATGAGGAATTATTCCGGCTGTCATACGACTATGTCGGCGATCTTGCCGAGACCATCGCCCTTTTGTGGGATTGGACGGTACCTCCTCATTCGCGGCCCGAGGCAAATGACGGCGCTATCCCGTATCTCGGCAAGGTCGTTCACGAACTGCAATCAGCGAAGAAAAACGACATCCCGAAAATTGTCGCAACGCATCTGGACGCGATGAGCCCGTCCGAACGCTATGCCCTGATCAAGTTGGCGACCGGCGGGCTCAGGATCGGCGTTTCGGCGCGGCTTGCCAAACAGGCGCTGGCGGCATTTGGCGAAGTCGACGTCACCGAGATCGAAGAGTTATGGCACGGCCTGGAGCCGCCTTATGAAAATCTCTTCGCCTGGCTTGAGGGGAGGGCGGAAAAACCGGTATCGGCGGCCAAGGCTCCGTTCCGTCCGGTCATGCTTTCGAACACCCTAGAGGAACGGGAATTCGGACTGATCGACCCCGAGACCCATTTCGCCGAATGGAAATGGGACGGCATCCGTGTGCAGGTAACCAATGACGGCGGTGTCAAACGGCTCTATTCGCGTACTGGCGACGATATTTCCGAAGCCTTTCCCGATCTTGTCGAAGCGCTCGAGATTCCCGGAAGTTATGACGGCGAGCTACTGGTGCGCAGCCCGCTCTCCGAGCCGCTAGCGATCCGCACCTTCTCCGATCTTCAGCAGCGGCTGAACCGGAAAACGGTTTCCGGCAAAATGCTCGAGACCCATCCGGCCTTCATCCGCCTCTATGACGTTCTGCTCGATGGCCGTGAGGATCGGCGCAGGCTGCCGCTCGAAGAACGCCGCGAAGTGCTCGAGAACCGGGTGGTAGAGATGGATCCCGACCGCTTCGATCTGTCTGAGCTAATCGAGTTCCGGAATTTTCAGACCCTGAAGGAACTGCGCGAAAACCCGCCGCATCCGGTTATCGAAGGTCTGATGCTCAAGCGCAGGGATTCCATTTACGAACCGGGCCGGCCCCGCGGCCCCTGGTACAAGTGGAAACGCGATCCGATGATTGTCGATGCGGTGTTGATGTACGCCCAGCGCGGGCACGGAAAACGGTCTGGTTTTTATTCCGATTTCACTTTCGGATGCTGGCGGAAAGGAGAGAGCGAGCAGGAACTCGTCCCGGTGGGAAAAGCTTATTTCGGCTTTACCGATCAGGAATTGCGCCAGCTCGACAAATTCGTGCGCGACAACACGATCGAACGCTTCGGCCCTGTCCGTTCCGTAATCGCCAACCCCGACAAGGGGCTTGTGCTCGAAATTGCCTTCGAAGGTATCAACCGCTCCGCCAGGCACAAGTCCGGTGTGGCAATGCGCTTTCCCCGGATAAGCCGCATCCGCTGGGATAAACCGCCGTGCGAAGCCGACTGGCTTGGTAGTTTGGAAGCCCTGATCGGCGACAAGTGATTGCGGTGCAGTGAAACGTTTTTGCCGGATAGAGACTTGATTCCCGATCCTGCCGCGCTTACGTCAACGGCGTTCAATTAGGCGGAGAGCAGAAAGATGGCCGATAAAGTGACGCGTTTTCTTGGCGATACGCCTGGCCGCACGGCGGTCAAGCTGATCGTTATTTCGCTTATCGTCGGCATCATCATGAGCGCGCTTAACTTCACGCCCTGGGATCTCTGGCACGCGATCACCAATTTCTTCCATCGTCTGTATGAGCTCGGCTTCCGGGCGTTCGGCCGTTTCGGCGAATATCTCCTGTACGGTGCGATGGTTGTTATCCCGGTATTCGTCCTCGTCAGGGTTATGAACTACCGCGAAAGCCGCTGAGCTTCAGGCGAATTCACTTACGACATGATGGATGATGGTGTGCCGGCGTGCCACCGTCTCGACATCGCTCGAATAGCCGCCGCCTTGCACGGCGGTAACCGGAATGTCCCTGTCCCTGAAGAACCGCAGCACCGTGCGGTCGCGCCGCGCAAGACCGTCATCGCTCAGCGCAAGTCGCCCGAGACGGTCGTCGCGATGCGGATCAACGCCGGCATTGTAGAAGACGAGATCTGGCGTGGCGAAGTTCGTCGACCGCTCCAGCGTATCGGCGAGAGTATTCAGATAAGCTTCGTCTTCTATCCCGTCCGCCAGACCGATATCGAGATCCGACGGCACTTTTCGGACCGGATAATTTTTCTGATTATGTATCGAGATCGTGGTGACGCGTGACTCGCCGGTGAAGATTTCTGCCGTGCCGTCACCCTGGTGAACATCGCAATCAAAGACCATGATCTGCCGGACATAGCCTGAAGCGAGCAGATTGGCCGACGCGATTGCCACATCATTGAAGACGCAGAACCCGGCGCCCTTCTGGCGCCGCGCATGATGGGAGCCGCCCGCGGTCGAAGTCGCAACGCCCCGTTCAAGCGCCGTCCGTCCCGCTAGAAGGGTTGCCGCCGAGGACAGGCGCGCGCGCCGGCTGACAGTCTCGTTCACGGGAAACCCAATCTCGCGCACGATCAATGGATCGACATTCGAGGCGAACACCTGCCGGACATAATTCGCCGCATGAGCGTGAGTGGCCGCGTCGAATTCGATCGCTTCCGGCTGGATCGATTGGGCGTCCGAAATCAGTCCGTCCTGCCTTAAGAGCCGGATGATGGCCCCGTATTTCCCCATTGGAAACCGGTGGCCGGGGGCGAGATCCGCCTGAAAATCCTCATGGTGAACGATCGTAAGTGCCATTGTGACCGTTTGAATAGTGCAGTTCCGGAAGATGGCAATCAATCAAGCTGTGAAGCATGCTTTAAAGCAGCTACCTCGCGCTGACGAAACCTGCTAGCGATCTACCATGGGCAAACTCGTTGATCCGGTACGCAACGGCTCGATGAAGCCGTTTGTCGTCAGCCATAGCATGGTGATCACGCTCGCGTTGCCGATGACGCTTGCCTATATGACGACGCCGGTACTCGGACTGGTCGATACGGCTGTCGTCGGCCGGCTCGGCGATGCCGCCCTGATCGGCGGACTGGCCGTCGGCGCGATCCTGATCGACGTCATTTTCACGACTTTCAATTTCCTGCGTTCAGGAACGACGGGATTGACCGCTCAGGCGGTCGGCCGCGAAGACGAGGTGGAAAAGCAGGCCATTCTGATCCGTGCGCTGATGATCGCCGTCGGCGCGGGGATTGCCATGTGCATTCTTTCCCCATTGATCCTGAAGCTGGGGCTTTGGGCGATGGACCCGGCTGTCCACGTCGCCGAAGCGACAGCAACCTATTTCGTGATCCGGATCATCGGATCGCCCTTCGCACTGGCGAATTACGCCATTCTCGGCTGGATGATCGGTCTGGGCCGCACAGGGCTGGGCCTCTTGATCCAGACGGTTCTCAACAGCTTCAATATCGTCCTTTCGATCGTACTTGGCCTTCTGGCGGGATACGGTCTTCCCGGGGTGGCGGCGGCGACGGTCATCAGCGAACTGGCTGCAACGATTCTGGGTCTCATCATTTGCTGGCGGCTGATGGATAGGAATGCGCGTCCGTCCCGGGCGCGTATCGCAAACCTGGAAGCGCTGAAACGCTTCGCCAACCTAAATGCCGACATCATGATCCGCTCATTCGTGCTCTTGTCCGCCTTCGCTTTTTTCACCGCCCAAGGTGCGAGGCTTGGCGACACGCAGCTCGCGGCCAATGCCGTCCTGATGAACTTCTTCGTCATTTCTGGCTTTTTCCTCGACGGCCTTGCAACAGCGGCTGAACAGATCGTCGGTCGTTCGATTGGCGCGAATTACCGCCCGGGTTTCTGGCGCGGCTTCTGGTTGACGCTGTTATGGAACGTCACGCTAGCGGGCATGTTGAGCCTTTGTTTCTGGTTCTTCGGTCATCAACTGATCGACCTGATCACAACGGTAGAATCGGTTCGGGCCGCAGCCTACGACTATCTGATATTCGCTTCCCTTACCGCCATCACCGGCGTGCTCGCTTTCCAGATGGACGGTGTCTATATCGGCGCAACCTGGTCGCGGGAAATGAGCACGATGATGGTGCTCTCTTTCATCGCATATCTCGTCGCCTGGTGGTTTTTGCGCGATTTCGGTAATGCCGGCTTGTGGATCGCGCTGCACGTCTTCCTGATAATGCGCGGGATCACGCTTTCGATCCGCCTGCCAGTGAGAGCGAAAGCCGCTTTCGATTAGAATAAGCCGTGGCGATGTATTCTGTTGCTACAGAATGCTGAGGACGTTTTCCGGCGGGCGGCCAATGGCGGCCTTTTCTTCATGAATCACGATCGGTCGCTCGATAAGAATGGGATGGTAGAACATCGCATTGATGAGCTCTTCCTCGTCTTCGACCTTTGCCAGATCGAGGGTTCGGTAGGTGTCTTCCTTCTGGCGCATCAAATCGCGCGCCCCGATACCCAGCATGCCGAGCACTTTGCGGATTTCCTCCTGCTCCGGCGGCTCCTTGAGGTAGGCGATCACTTTCGGTTCGACGCCTCGCTCGCGAATTAGGTCGAGGGTCTGCCTGGATTTCGAGCATCTCGGGTTATGCCAGATCGTCGTCATTCATAGCTCCAGGGGCATTGCTGCCCACTCATCGGTTTGCGTCGCGGAAATCTGTGAAATAGAGCCTTCGCCCGTCTGGTCCATCCGTGCAACGATCGATCTGCAGATATCGGTCGCGACTGTCGGTCCGGCATAGATCATTCCAGTGTACAGTTGAACGAGGCTGGCTCCCGCTTCAAGCTTCGCTACCGCGCTTTCGCCGTCGCAGACGCCGCCGATGCCAACGATTGGCATCTCTCGCGGCAGCCGCTGGCGGAAGCGAGCCAGCATCACGGTCGAGCGACGAAAGAGCGGTCTACCGGAAAGACCTCCGGCTTCTGCGCCGTGCCGCTCTCTCTCGACACCTTTCCGCGACAGGGTGGTATTCGATATCATCATGCCGGCCAGTGAGGACTTACTGACGACCCGGGCGATGTCACCAATTTCGGAGTCCTCGAGATCGGGCGCTATCTTGAGAAAGATGGGCGGCCTGAACTCGGTCGTCTCGCGGGCCTCGAAAACCGCGTCAAGCAAGCGCTGCAGCGCTTCGGCTGCTTGCAGATTTCGCAGGCCAGGCGTATTCGGCGAGGAGATATTGACGGTGAAATAATCCGCCACGTGGGCGAAATTCCTGATGCCCAGCACATAGTCGGCGACGAAGTCCTCCGAATCCTTGTTGGCGCCGATGTTGACGCCGCAAATACCGGTCTTGCGGTCTCTTGCCTCCAGACGTTTGAGTGCTGCGCCATGCCCCTGATTGTTGAATCCGAGCCGGTTGATAAGTGCTTCCCGATCTGCAAGCCGAAAAACGCGTGGTTTCGGATTGCCTGTTTGCGGACGTGGCGTGACGGTGCCGATTTCCGTGAAGCCGAAGCCCAGCGCCAGCATGGCGTCCGCGACTTCCGCGTTCTTGTCGAACCCTGCGGCAACGCCCACCGGATTAGGAAAGTTGAGGCCTGCGAGTTCTTGGTTCAACCGGGGATCCGTCACAGGGCAGCTGGGCGGACGCAAGCCGCTCGACAGCGCTTTGATGACAAGCCCATGCGCGGTCTCCGGATCGAGCGTGAAGAAAAGCCGGCGTCCAAGCGCGTTATAGAGCGAGCCGATCATCGCTTTTCATTCGCCATGTCTTCCGCCATTTCTTCGGGGAAGCTATGCTCGCCGTTTGCTCCGAGCGGCAATTCCTGCCACCAGGCCGCCGAGGAAACCGGCAGTGGTGCATACAGGTGGGGGAAGAG
The DNA here is from genome assembly GCA_024639745.1 of Salaquimonas sp. Taxonomy (GTDB): domain Bacteria; phylum Pseudomonadota; class Alphaproteobacteria; order Rhizobiales; family Rhizobiaceae; genus Salaquimonas. The sequence goes on from JAHEHW010000112.1 coordinate 5,761, forward strand.
CGCACCACCGCGCGATGGTTCCATCTTGTAATGGCGCGCGTCCGGCGCCGTTGCCACCTTTACGATCATCAGATCATCGCGTCCCGAAAAATGTTTCTGCGCCGTCTCTGCGACCTGTGCGGCGGTGGAAAAATGAATATAGCCGTCTTTGAGATCAATCTCCGCCCCGTGGAATTCACCTTTTTCCATGGCATGGTCCCATTCATCTAAGGAAACGATCTTGTAGACGAAGTCTGGCAGCATGGCTGTAATACCTGCGGGAGCTTTGACGAATTCGGTTAGCGTTGTCTCCCTAGCCTTTGCCGGCCGCTGCTGTCTAGACACCAGGTCATTTTGCCTTGCGGCTTGAAAATCCCTTCTTCTTGATATCGCCTTGATCGGGATGATACTTTCTCTGGCAAGTTCGCAACGGAAGAAAAGAGCGAAGATCATGATTTCCAAGCCAATGCGTTCCCTGGCTCTGACCGCCGGTTT
>JAHEHW010000113.1 GCA_024639745.1 Salaquimonas sp.
TCGGGCGGCAGATCTGACACCGAAGCAGAAAGCCATGCTGGATTTCGCCTGGGAGATCACGAAAAACCCTGAGTTGATTGAGGAGACGCACCGCCAAACTTTGCGCGATGTGGGCTGGAGCGATCGGGACATCTGGGACATCGCCGCCGTTGCGGGCTTTTTCAACATGTCGAACCGCATCGGCGCGGCTACCGATATGCGACCCAATGACGAATATCACGGTGTGGCGCGCTGAAAGGATATAATGGCATCCGCCAGGCTCTGGCATCTGACGGACAGCCCTCCATCTTCAGGCGAAGAGGGTTATCGGGATATCAGTCTAGGAAAGCACCCCAGCTATGATGCTGACAGTTAATGGCAAAGACCACGACATCGAGGCAGACCCCGATACACCGCTGTTGTGGATATTACGAGACGTCGTTGAAATGGTCGGCACGAAATACGGTTGCGGTATCGCTCAATGCGGCGCCTGTACGGTACACCTCGACGGACAGCCGATTCGTTCGTGCTCTTACCGCCTCGGCGACATAAACGGAGAGATCACCACGATCGAAGGGTTGAGTTCAGACCAGGGCCTTCATGCTGTCCAGGAGGCATGGATCAATGAACAAGTCACCCAGTGCGGTTATTGCCAATCCGGTCAGATCATGAGCGCCGTGGCGCTATTGAGCGCCATTCCCCAACCCACAGACGAGGACATTGATCGCGCGATGTCTGGAAATCTGTGCCGCTGTGGCACCTATCCTAAAATTCGCGCCGCAATCCATTCAGCAGCAGCAAAACTCGCGAGGTCCTGATTCATGGGAAGAATCGCGACAATTGCCCGGCGTACCTTTTTGATCGGTTCCGCTGCTGTGCTGGGCGGTGTTGCGTTCGGCTATTACATGTATCGGCGCCCTCCGGAAAATCCACTCGAAGACGACCTGGCCGACGGCACGGTAGCACTTACGCCCTATGTTCTCATCAACGCCAACGGCATTACCCTGATCACGCCAAGAACCGATCTGGGCCAGGGCGCCTATTCGCTACAGGCCGCTCTTATTGCCGAGGAGCTGGACGTCGACATACACAAGGTCAACGTCGACCCAGGTCCGCCGAGCCCAGCCTATTACAACACGGCCCTGTCGCATGAAGCCGTGCCCTTTGCCTCAACAGATGACGGAATTGCCGCAAGGGTGGCACGCGGGCTTGCGGATGCAACATTGAAATTCATCGGCCTGCAAATCACTGGCGGATCGACCACCGCTTCAGATTCTTATGAGAAGCTTCGCATCGCGGGCGCAGTTGCGCGGGAAACGCTGAAACAAGCGGCTGTCATCCACACCGGCAACAGCATTCCTGTGGACCGGATGTGGACCCGAGACGGCCATGTGATGCTCTCACAAAGCGGAGGTGACGGCATACCGTACGAGTCGCTTGCCGAAATCGCCACCACAATCGAACCGGTTGACCAGGTAGACCTGAAACCAAAATCCGAATGGCGCTATCTCGGCAAAGCCATGGAGCGGATTGATATCGTCGCCAAATCCACCGGCCGGCAAAAATACGGTATCGATCTCCAGATTGAAGGAATGGTTCATGCCACGGTCCGAAGCAATCCGCGTCAAGGCGGCAGCATGCGAAGCTTTGACGCGGCGAAGGCCGAAGGAATGCCGGACGTCCGCAAGATCGTGCCACTCGAAAATGCCGTCGGCGTGATTGCCAACAATACCTGGGCGGCCTTTCGCGCGACGGACGCCATCGAATTCGATTGGGGCGATGCGCCGTTTCTCCATGAACAGGAGGACCACTGGCAAGCGCTCGCAGACAGTTTTACCGAAGAATCACTCGACAGCCGGAATCGGGATGATGGAAACATTGACGACGCTCTGGCATCCGGCGAGATCGTGGAAGCCGAGTATCGTGCACCCTATCTTGCCCACGCGCCTTTGGAACCTGTCTCGGCGATCGTCTTGGTGGAAGAGGATCGGCTTGAAATCTGGACCGGAACCCAGATCCCCGGCTTTCTGGTCGTTAAGGCAGCAAAGCTTGCAGGCGTTTCCGAGGAAAACGTAACGCTTCATGTTCAGATGGTCGGAGGCAGTTTCGGGCACCGGCTCGAAGACGACTACGTCATGAAAACCGTGGAACTGGCGCTCGCAATGAAGGGGACTCCGGTCAAGATGACCTATTCCCGGGAAGAGGACATGCGCCACGACTTCCCGCGCCAAATCGCCATGGCCCGAGGACAAGGCGCCTTTTTGGATGGGCGCATAAATGCTCTCGACCTTTCCATTGCAATGCCCGCGGTAACAATCTCGCAAATAGGACGTCAGGGGCTAAACCTGCCAGGACCGGACCCGGTTATCGTAGCTGGCGCCTGGGACCAGCCTTACGGAATCGAAAATTATCGGGTCACGGGCTACAGGGCGGACAATCTGGCGCCCGTGAGTTCCTGGCGTTCGGTCGGAGCGTCCACCAACAGCTTTTTCCATGAATCCTTCCTCGACGAACTCATCCATGCCGCTGGCGCGGATCCACTAGAGGAACGACTGAGATTGCTGAGCCATGAGCCATCCCGAAAGGTTCTCGAAGTGGTCGGCGAGATGGCCGATTGGGGCAGTGATCCGGGACCCAACAAGGGACGCGGCATCGCTTATGCGCTGGCCTTCGGCACACCCGTTGCAGAAATCGTGGAGGTAACGAAAACGCAAGAGGGAATCCGTATCGACAAGGTTTGGGTAGCTGCGGAAATCGGCACTTTGCTCGATCCCGTGAATTTCGAAAACCAGGTCAAGGGCGGCATCGTCTGGGGGCTTGGACACGCTATGAATTGCGAAACCACATTCAGCGACGGCATGGTGCAGCAGACAAATTTCCATGCCTACGAAGCCATGAGAATCTATCAGTGCCCGCAAATCGAAGTCCGCGCCTTGGAAAACGGCAGCCGCGTAACGGGCATCGGCGAACCGCCGGTCGCTGCCGCCGCGCCGGCCCTCGCAAATGCCATCTTCGCGGCAACGGGAAAGCGCATTCGCGAAATGCCGTTCAACAAACACGTCAGCTTCGTCTGAGGCCGGGTATGAAGATCAGGCACAGCATCCTTATCAGCATCAGCCTTATTTGGATTGCGCTCTCAGCGCCGCTGATAGCGAACGCGCAAGACAATACCTAATCCGGAATGCCATCCACCGCGGACGAGCGCAAATATACGGAATCCGAAACGCAAGCCGGTCTCGAGGCTTGGGCAGAGGTCTACCGGGTATTTTCTCATCCGCGTGTTCCAATTGCCATGTAGACGACGGTGTGCCGATGTGGTCCGGCGACCATTACGGCACTACGCGCCCCCACGGCATGCTGGTCGGCGGCAACCCGGCCGAACAGATAGGCAATCCCGGCGAAACCCACAACACCTATCATAGTCCGGAGAATTTATCGCTGCTCCATGGCCCTCCAAGTAACGATGTCTGGCTGCTTACGCCCGCTGAAATGGCTTGGTTTGGAAAATCGTCACAGCATATCTGCGAACAAATAAAAGACCCTGATCGAAATGGCGGATGCACCGTTGAGGAAGTTGCCGATCACATCACCCACGATCCGCTTGTCCTCTGGGGCTGGAAACCGGGTCCGGTTCGCGAACCCGCCCCCGGAACGCCGGAGGACGCCGCCACCGCGTTGCTCGAATGGATGGTAAACGGAACCCCCTGCCCGCAATAACCCCACCTCTATGCTGACAATCAAAAACCCCGCCCGAAAAACGGCGGAAGAGGCCAAGGAACTCACCGCGAGCATTATCGAGTTGCGCAAGAACCTTCAAATCGCGCGTGCTGTCTGAACCTATTCATCGAATAAGCGCGTAAGCTCTTTCCTAACGGGACAGCCCCCGCTAGCCTCTCTTCGGAAGAAATTCTGGAGGTTCACACAATGCCAGGTCCCCTCGCCGGCTTGAAAATATTGGAATTCGCAGGCATCGGGCCCTGCCCGCTGGCCGGCCAGCTACTGGCGGACCTTGGCGCGGACGTGATCCTGATCGAGCGAAAATCCGGCAAGGCACGACCGGAAGAAGTCAATCATCGCGGAAAGCGCTCAATCGCGCTGAACCTGAAGTCACCGCAGGGCGTTGAAATCGTGCTCAAGCTGGTTTCACGCTCGGATGCGCTGATTGAGGGCTTCAGGCCTGGTGTAATGGAACGGCTAGGACTTGGACCGGAAGAGTGTCTTGCCACAAACCCGAAACTTGTCTTCGGTCGCATGACAGGCTGGGGGCAAACCGGCCCCCTGGCCATGACCGCCGGACACGATCTAAACTATCTCTCCATAACAGGTGCGCTTGGCATGATGGGCCATGCCGACAGGCCACCCTCCCCGCCGCTGAACCTGATCGCGGATTACGGAGGCGGAACGATGTTCCTGCTGTTCGGGCTCATGGCCGCCCTTTGGGAATCGCAGCGATCCGGTAAAGGTCAGGTGGTCGATGCCGCAATGTGCGACGGGGTTTCCGCCATGATGGGCCTGTTCCACACCATGAGGGCCAGGGGCGAGTGGAACAGCGAGCGAAATGCCAATCTGCTCGATGGCGGTGCGCCATTTTATGACTGCTATGAAACGGCAGACGGAAAATTTGTTTCAATCGGACCGCTCGAACCGCCATTCTTTCAGCAATTCGCCGAAGGTATCGGGCTCTCTCAAACCGATATCGACCGACAATACGACCGCTCTTGCTGGCCCGATCTGAAAGACAAGATCCGTGAAATGATGGCAGGCAAGACTCTCGCCGAATGGGAAACCATTTTCGACGGCAGCGACGCCTGTCTGGCTCCGGTCCTGACGATGGACGAAGCTGCAACCAATGCGCACAACAAGGCCCGGGAGACCCATTACGAAGCCGAGGGCATCCTACAGGCCGCCGCCGCTCCGAAATTCTCACGCTCCAAACCGGGCAGTTCGTCGGCTCCGCAGCCTGCAGGCGCATCCACGGAAGATATTCTCCAGGAACTGGGCATCGACAGCAAAACGCTCGCGGACTTCCGCGAGCGCCAAATAATCACCTGAAGCCGACGAATGAAGTTACGCGACCTGACGTGCCAGAGCGCATTGAGACCAGAGTTCGTTCAACGAGCGCACCAGATGATCGATATCGTCGTCGGTGTGAAGCGGTCCCGGCGTAATGCGGAGCCGTTCGGTCTTCACTGGAACGGTCGGATAATTGATCGGCTGAACGTAGATACCGTTGTGGTCGAGCAATATATCCGAAATCCATTTGCACTTCTTCGCATCGCCCACCATGACCGGCACGATGTGGCTCTCGTTCGGCATATACGGGATACCGATCTTGTCAAGGCCAGCGCGAACCTTTGCAACGTTCCGGCGCTGTCCTTCGCGCTCTTCATTGCTTTGCTTGAGATGGCGGATGGATGCGAGCGCCCCGGCTGCAAGCGCGGGAGGAAGCGCAGTCGTGAAGATGAAACCGGAAGCATAAGAACGGACGAAATCGCAAAGCTTTTCCGAACCGGTTATATAGCCTCCCATCACGCCGAATGCCTTGCCGAGCGTCCCCTCGATGATATCGATCTGGTCCATCAGGCCACGGGCTTCAGCGATACCGCCGCCATGAGGCCCGTACATGCCGACGGCATGGACTTCGTCGATATAGGTCAGCGCGCCATGTTTCTTTGCAACGGCGCAGATCTCTTCAATCGGAGCAATATCGCCGTCCATCGAATAAACAGACTCGAAAGCTACAATGATCGCGCGGCCTGGCTCGACTTTCGAAAGCCGCTCATCCAGATCCTTCCAGTCATTGTGCTTGAAAATATGCTTCTCGGCCTTTGAATGCCGAATACCCTCGATCATCGAGGCATGGTTCTTTTCATCGGAGAAAACCACGCAGTTCGGCAGCTTTGCGGCCAGTGTGCCAAGGGTCGCCCAGTTCGACACATATCCGGACGTGAAGAGCAGCGCCGATTCCTTGCCGTGCAGATCGGCCAGCTCTCTCTCGAGCAGAACGTGGTTATGGTTGGTCCCCGAAATATTCCGCGTCCCACCGGCCCCGGTGCCGTGTTTTGCGATAGCGTCCTGCATTGCGGCCATCACGACCGGATGCTGTCCCATCCCGAGATAGTCGTTCGAACACCAGACGGTCACTTCCTGCGTCGTACCGTTGAAATGACGCGTTGCCTTTGGAAATTCCCCAGCATGACGTTCCAGATCAGCAAAAATCCGATACCGGCCGTCCGCGTGCAAAGC
>JAHEHW010000114.1 GCA_024639745.1 Salaquimonas sp.
TTACTGATCGACTCACGTCATGGCATCAAGAGCAACGACGATGATGTCATGATGCTACTCGACAAGGCTGCAGTCTCCTATCAGATCGTGCTGACGAAATCGGACAAGATCAGGCCGAGTGCGCTAGCAAGGCTGGTCGAACAGACCGCTGGGCAGATCGCCAAGCACCCAGCAGCCTTTCCTGTCATCGTTGCGACTTCATCCGAAAACAAAAGCGGCATTGATGATTTGCGCTCAGCGATCGCCGCGGCGCTTCATCCATGAACGGACCGGAGTCATGCCAATGAAAAGCCGCTGCCTCCTGCTGAGACAGCGGCTCTGAAGGGATCGCAATTAACCGGCTGTACCGAACCGGTTCGATCGCCCTTACCCAGCTCGCGATCCGATTTCTCCTCCCAAAAAAACCGGACCAAGCGCTGCTCGGATCGCCAATAAACCGCAAAACCTGAAGCGACGCAAATCACAAATGGTCCGTCGATATATGGATGTACCAAAGAGGAAGCGCCAAACGTCTGCCGTCGGCAATCAGAAACGCTTGGGCTCGCCCACGGCGACGATCGGTCCTTGAGCCATTCCGGTCGGCGAACCTCCCCGTTGCTCAGGACTAACGGCAAGCAATCCAACGGCTTCAAGTGCGTTCACCTGATCCCGGTTCAATTCGATCGCGGGCTTGCCTGCATCGATGACTCCGAGAGAAACCGTTTCCTTCTCCGGTTCAACGAACCAAAACTCAAAATCCTTGTCCGATTCAGCCGCTCCGCCCGAGACCAGCGTCATCCGGATGCGCTCCGACCCTTCCTCATGCACCGCAAGGAAACGATAGTCAGTTTCCCCACTCTCCGGCGACACTACCAGAACCGGTTTCTCCCGCGATTGCGCCTCTTCCAGCCCGGTTCGCGTCTGGGCAAGCAATTCCTGCGCCGAGGCCAATTCCTGTTGTGAGAGATCAGCCGATGTCTCCGCTTCATCCAGCCTCGTTTCCAGCGCTGCAAGGACTTCCTCTGACTGGTCGGGTTCCTGCCTTGCGCTGGCAAGGTCTTCTCTAATGCTGTCAAGACTTGCCACCATCTGAGTATTATACAAGCCAAGGGCGACAAATGCGATCGAGGCGACAATTCCCAGACCGCGCCAAAAGCCGAGCGCATTCCGCAAACCGCCGGCGCGGGAAGTTTTCGCTACATCCTTTGGAACAGGGAAGAGCCTCGAATCGATATTGCTCTTGATCGCAATTGGCGGCGTGATGTCTGCGTATTCGGAATCGGGGCTGCTGAGCCGCTTCTGCCATGCCTCAAGCTCAACCCGCGCTTCAGGATCCTGGCCGGCCAGACGCTCGAACGAACGACACTCCTCGGCGCTGAGCACACCAATAGCGTATTCGCCGGTGAGAGCGATCAGTTCTTCGTTTCTCTCCGTGGGAGGTTCAGCCATTGTCCAAGCATTTCCTGAGACTGATCAGGCTGCGGCGCAGCCATGTTCGCATCGTATTCAACGGAATCGCGTAGCGATCCGCAAGTTCCTGATAACTATATCCTTCGACATAGGCCGCGACGACCGCCTCAGCCTTTTGCGGTTCCAGCGCTTCCAGACAGTTGTCAATCCTCTGACGTTTACTCGAATTGGCCGCTGTCTGCTCGGGTGTCGGCACCGCACTCTTCAAATTGACATGATCGTCGATATCCTCGTGCGACCGACCATTCGCCCGGATTACATCGATCGAATGGTTTCTGGCAATCGCAACCAACCAGGCCATTGCCGACTGTCCGTCGGGCCTGTAGCTATCCGCTTCCTGCCAGATTTTAACAAAACCTCCTGAAGAGCGTCCTCCGCCAAATTGCTATCCTTGAGGATACGCATGGTAACGCCAAAAAGTTTCGAAGAGACAAGTTCATACAATCTGTCAAAAGAACGACGGTCGGACAGTGCTATCCGTGCAATGCAGTTTTCGATTTCCTGTTCCGACAGTCAATGTACCCCACAGGCAGGTTTGCCCATTCCAATCATAACCGCTAGATAGAAACAAGTGACAGTCAACCGAATGGCACACCCCGAAGGGACATCAGCCCAGCGCCACGTTCAATCCGGAAAGAGCAATGGAAACCAATCAGATAAGGGATGCTGAGCATCAGGCAGGTCTGCTGTCCAAAGCGCTGCCATATATGCAGAAATACGAAAATCACACGGTCGTCGTGAAATATGGCGGTCATGCGATGGGCGATGCGCAATTGGGGCAGGCTTTCGCTCGGGATATCGCGCTCCTGAAACAATCGGGGATCAACCCGATCGTCGTTCATGGCGGCGGCCCTCAGATAGGCATGATGCTCGAGAAAATGAAGATCGAATCGCGTTTCGAGGGCGGATTGCGGGTGACGGACGAGAAAACGATGGAAGTCGTGGAGATGGTTCTTGCGGGATCCATCAACAAGGAAATCGTCGCCATGATCAATGCCGAAGGCGAATGGGCGATCGGATTGTGCGGAAAAGACGGAAACATGGTTTTTGCCGAGAAGGCAAAGAAAACGGTGGTCGATAGCGATTCCAATATCGAGCGAGTTCTGGATCTCGGCTTTGTCGGCGATATCGTCGAGGTCGATCGCACGCTCTTGGACCTACTCGCCAAGTCCGAGATGATACCGGTGATTGCACCGGTTGCACCCGGGCGCGACGGCCATACTTATAATATCAATGCTGACACGTTTGCCGGCGCGATTGCCGGCGCGCTTGGGGCGAAACGGCTATTGTTCCTGACGGATGTTCCGGGCGTGATGGATGCCGACAAGGTTTTCCAGAAGGAACTGAAAGCCGACCAGTGCCGCCGAATGATCGCCGACGGAATCATCAGCGGTGGAATGATACCGAAGGTTGAGACCTGCATCGACGCGATCGACCGAGGCGTCGAGGGGGTTGTCATTCTGAACGGCAAGACGCCGCATGCGGTTCTTCTGGAACTCTTTACCGAGGTTGGCGCCGGAACACTCATCCTTCCGTGATGGGGCAGCCAAACAGTGGTGCAAAAATGGAAAAGTTTTCGCATATCAACGAGTGGGTGTTCGATCTCGACAACACGCTCTATCCTAGGGAAACGGACTTGTTTTCCCAGATTGACTGGCGAATGACGGACTTCGTCGAAGAACTGACCAAACTGCCACGGGAAGATGCCCGCAAACTGCAAAAGCAACTATATCGTGACCATGGAACGACTTTGAACGGCCTGATGGTCGAACACGATGTCGATCCTCACGCTTATCTCGCTTACGTACACGATATTGACTATTCGCCGGTAAAGCCTAACCCGGCGCTTGGCTCACTGATCGCCCAGTTGCCCGGCAGGAAGCACATTTTTACGAATGGCGATGTTCCTCATGCGGAGAAGACGCTTGCGGCACTCGGGATCGAGCCGTTCTTCGACAGCATGTTCGACATTGTTGCGGCCGATTTCGAACCGAAGCCCAGCCAGGGCGCTTATCAGCGTTTCCTCGCGGACCATTTGGTTACGCCGGCGCGAGCATCCATGTTCGAAGACATGCCCCGCAACCTAGAAGTGCCGAAGAAACTCGGGATGACGACTGTTCTGATCAGCCCAGGAGAGGCTAGTACGCATCAGCCGGAAGCGTGGGAAACGACCGACAACACCAAAACACATATAGATTTCGTGACCGACAATCTGGACCAGTTTCTCCAAGAACTGCTTCAGCAATTGCTCGGCACGTCAGCTGCAAAGTAAGTCACCCGAGTATCACGGCTGACTTGCAGTCAGATTGTATCTCTAAGATTTCGGCAAATACGGCTCAGCACCCAGGCTCAATGCCACCTCGGCAATTCAAGGAGTTCACCCTCGAACACCAAAGCTCCCGAACCAGCCAGGGATTGACCGTCCTCGACCTCGCTTTCGTGCTTTACGCCAAATGCCAGCCGGATGTCATCGCGGTGGAAAGGCTGACGGCCGAGCTTCGGCGCGGTTACCGCGCTTTTGCCTGCATTTTGCATCTTATAGGATACCATAGCTGTCACCTTCTCGCGTCATCTTTAGCTCAGTTGCAACAGGAACGCTGCCCTGCACCTCACTGTTCCAACATAAGACCCAAAAATTGTTAGGAATGTGTATTTTGTCACGCTTCGTGATCGAATTTTATTTCTTTGTTAACTCTTGTAGTTAGCGGGCGTTTTTCAGAAAACTTATTAATTTAAGCAAGCTTTAGGCTTGCTAATTGGGGCGCAAAAGTGACCGAAACGCAAGAAACCCTACTTTATTCGCCTTCGACAGCATCTCCCAAACCGTAGAAATCGAGTACCGCCTGCCATCCTTTCTGCGCATCATCGACGTGATGAATCAACTGAAGATCGTCAGGGGAAATCGTTCCCTGCTTCGCCAATTCTTCGAAATCTATGACTTTCGACCAGAAATCGCTGCCGAACAGCAGGAACGGTATCCGTTCCATACGCTGTGTCTGAATGAGGGTCAGGGATTCAAACATCTCATCCAGCGTGCCGAAACCGCCCGGAAAAATAGCTATGACCTTTGCCCGCATCAGGAAATGCATCTTGCGGATCGCAAAATAATGGAAATTAAAGCAGAGCTCCGGTGTGACGTAGAGATTCGGAGCCTGCTCGTGCGGTAGCACGATATTAAGTCCGATCGACGGCGCCCCTACGTCATGCGCCCCGCGGCTACCGGCTTCCATGACGCCCGGCCCCCCTCCTGAGACGATGACCATTTCCTTGTAGCCCGTCGTCGCGGAATATTCGGATGCAAGCCGAGAGAATTCGCGAGCCTCGTCATAATAGCGGGAATTCGCTTCGAGATTCCTTTTCTGGACTTCATTCTTGGCTGCCCATGCTTCATGGCCCGGTTCCGGGATTCTGGCACCCCCGAACAACACCACCGTCGATTCGATCCCGCGTTCGGTGAGCAACATTTCCGGTTTCAGCAGTTCCAGCTGCAGGCGGACCGGTCGCAATTCCTCGCGACAAAGAAAATCGTTGTCATCGAAAGCGAGCCTGTAGGTCGGAGATCGGGTTTGCGGTGTGTCCGGAACCTTGTGAGCCTTACGGATATCATCGGGCGAGCGAACCAACGCTTTCCAGTGCTTGTCGATTTTTTCGTCCATTACCACCCCTACAAGCTGCTCTTTATCGCCTGTTTGATCGAATTGACCTTCTCTGCCAGTTGGCATAGCTTCCGCGCGCTTAACAAGCCGTTTGTATTCCAGAACCGGCGTTCCAATTCGATTTTGTCACTGCGATCCATCCCCAGGCCAACTATATGACCTTTCAGCGGCCACCTCACCAACCAGGTTCAACCGGCCAACGCAGTGATTTAACATATCCGGAGACTCATCATGGCAGGGACAAGCCACCAAGATATTGCAAACACCATTGAAACCGCTTTCGAGAATCGCGAAACCGTCAATACAGGCACAATGGGAGAAATCCGGGAGGCCGTCGAAACATCTCTCGATCTTCTTGACCGAGGTGCTGTACGTGTCGCCGAACGCGGCGAAGATGGCGCATGGCATGTAAACCAGTGGCTTAAGAAAGCTGTTTTGTTGTCGTTCCGCTTTAATGACATGCAGCCAATTGCCGGTGGTCCGGGTGCAGGCACGACCTGGTGGGACAAGGTTCCATCAAAATTCTCAGGTTGGGGTGAAAATCGGTGGCGCGAGGCCGGCTTCCGCGCGGTTCCAAATTGCGTGGTTCGCCATTCTGCCCATATCGGCAAAGGCGTCGTTTTGATGCCGTCTTTCGTCAATCTCGGCGCCTATGTAGATGAAGGCACCATGGTCGATACCTGGGCTACAGTGGGCTCATGTGCACAAATCGGCAAGAACGTCCACCTGTCCGGTGGCGTCGGAATCGGCGGCGTGCTGGAACCGCTTCAGGCCGGGCCCACGATCATCGAAGACAATTGCTTCATCGGCGCGCGCTCCGAAGTGGTGGAAGGCTGCATCGTGCGTGAAGGCTCTGTCCTCGGCATGGGGGTTTTCATCGGAAGATCGACAAAAATCGTGAACCGGGAAACCGGCGAAATCAGTTATGGAGAAGTGCCACCCTATTCGGTCGTCGTCGCGGGTACAATGCCTGGAAAACCGATGCCGAATGGCGATCCAGGGCCTTCGCTTTATTGCGCAGTCATCGTGAAAACCGTTGACGAACGGACACGCTCGAAAACCAGTATCAACGAGTTGTTGCGCGACTGAATCTATCTTTTCGTTTCGTAATGAAA
>JAHEHW010000115.1 GCA_024639745.1 Salaquimonas sp.
AGGAAATCACCTATATGTCGTATAGCGGCGGCAACCCCAAAGTCTATTTGCGTCAGATTGAAACCGGCCAATACGATATCGTCGGAAACTTCCCGGGCATGACCTTTTCCCCGCGTTTTTCTCCGGACGGCCTGAAAATCATCATGAGCCTCAATAGCGATGGGATTTCCAATATCTACACAATGGATCTCAGATCGCGGAACACGACGCGGCTGACCAATTCGACAGCGATTGATACGGGCCCCTCCTATTCGCCGGACGGCAGCCAGGTCGTATTCGAGTCGGATCGGGGAGGGCGCCAGCAGCTTTATGTTATGAACGCGGTTGGTAGCAATCCGCAACGCATTTCATTTGGAACCGGCAGCTATTCCACGCCGGTATGGTCACCGAGGGGCGACCTGATTGCTTTCACCAAGCAGCAGGGCGGAAAGTTTCTGATTGGCGTTATGGAGCCTGATGGTTCCGGCGAGCGCATCCTGACAGAGGGTTATCACAACGAGGGGCCGACCTGGTCGCCGAATGGCCGGGTCTTGATGTTCTTTCGGGAATCCCCCGGCGCTAATGGCGGTCCGAAGCTTTATTCGATCGACGTCACCGGCTACAATGAGCGGCAGATCCCGACTCCGAATTTCGCGTCTGATCCGGCTTGGTCGCCGTTGCTAAATTGATACGCCTATCAGTGGATCGAGCAGGATATCGGGAACAAGGCCCTTGTGCCGCGCTTTCGCCGTATTCCCGTGGTGGTCGGAGCGCTAAATCAACCGGCCCGCCAACCGGCGGAGGGGCACCATTTAGATTTCTTTTACCACGCTTCTTGGGGCTAGCTTAACCGTTTAATGGTTATTGAAACATGAATGCACTCATTAAAGGAGTTGGAACGATGCTTACCGCACGTTCAGTACTACCGAAATTTTCAATCGTCTTTCTTTCGATGTTCCTCGCGCTTGCCGGCTGCGCATCGAAAAAGACGCTTCCGGACAATGCTGGCGGGCTCGGGCTAAACGGCGCGACCCCAGGTTCTCAGCAAGATTTCACCGTCAATGTGGGCGACCGCGTGTTCTTTGATACGGATTCTTCTTCGTTGTCGCCAACGGCAATTGCCACCCTCGACAAACAGGCACAATGGCTGGCTCGTTACACGAACTATCCGATTACGATCGAGGGACACGCAGACGAACGCGGTACCCGCGAATATAACATTGCACTCGGCGCACGGCGCGCAGCTGCGGTTCGCGATTACCTTGCCTCCCGTGGCGTTCCAAGAAGCCGGATTCAGACGATCTCTTACGGTAAAGAGCGGCCTGTTGCGGTCTGCAACGACATCTCCTGCTGGTCGCAGAACCGGCGTGCCGTCACGGTTCTAACGGGACCGACGGGTTGATCATCGAGTTTTTGGAACGTGATTTTAAAGGGCGACGCGTTCTGCGATCGCCCTTTTTCGCGCCTTGTGTCGTGACCTTGTGCGGTCTGCGCAGTGTCATGAAAATTTGACGCCCGGGCCGGGCTTTCGGCTACTGAACGCGCTAAATGGCGGCGTATGCGGTATTGTTTGGATTTTTTGGACCGTAGAAACGCCCATGGCCACCTCAATTTTCCGTAACCGCGTGATTGCAAGCTGTTTGGCCTTTGGAACGCTAGTGTTCCTTGCTTCGCCTTCACATGTTTTAGCGGATTGCGGAATTTCCGAACAGACCGCGGTCGGCCCGAATGAGCAGGAAGCCAGCCCTATCGCAACGCAGAAGATCAAAGCGGATATTCTCAGAGGTAACGGTGTAGAGGACCTTCGAAACATCCAATATTCGATGTCGGGATGTCTATATCTGGACGATGGCACAAACCGCGTCCAATGTACGGTGCGCGGGGATTTTTGCGTCACTCCGAAAGTCGGTCCGCAACTGGGGTTGGGTCCGATTCCTGCACGCGCAACGCCGCCCGCTACCTCAGGTCAAAGACCTGCCCTAATCCCGATCCCAAGCACACCGCAGCAGGGCTGCGTCACCTTCCGGGCGAGGTAACAGCATCCAGCCAACAGCAGGCGACCAGCTTTGCCAACAATACGTTGATGCAGACTTTCGCTCAAAGAGGATTGCAACCGGCATCCTCGAGTCAGACGGTGTGCGCCGCCAGCGCCGATGGCCGGGGTCGAATCAGCTGCACGGCATCGATAAGAACCTGCCGCTATTTTGTTGCCTTGCACTGGGCGTTTGGTGCTAGCAAAAGCTTGCTGTGGCCGACACCAAAATTTTGTCGCAGTTAGGCGCTTGAACGAGAAAAGGAAAAGATGCGTTGGGGACTTGTTGAACTGTCCCCGCGCGGCTAGTTTTCGAAACTCTAGATCAAGGCGTCCAGCAAGTTCGTGTTCTTTGTGAACTTGTCGCCTCCCGGTAGATATTGATGTTGAAATCAGATTTTAGATTATCACGGCTGAAGCATTTGGCGCCGGTTTTTGTGGTATCCACGATGATAACGTGCCCGGCTTGGGCAGGACCGGTTGTTCCGCTGCTGCCGGCAGATATCGTCGCTCCTGCGAATGATGCTCTGATTGTGGTTCCCGTACAGGCGGCCGATCCTCAGTTTCGGATCAACCAGCTTGAAGAGCAGATGCGCCAGCTTAACGGCAAGGTTGAAGAAATGACCTTCCAAATGCTGCAGCTTCAAGAGCAGCTCCGGCGCATGCAGGAAGATAATGAGTTTCGTTTCCAAGAACTCGAACAGCGTGGCGATCTAGGCTCCGGAGGTGGCGGCAGCACCGGTGGCGATGACCCGGGAAAGTCATCGGCGTCTGATGCCGGAACTGGCCAGGCATCGGGCGGCGGAACGGGCCGGCGCTCAATTGGCGATGTCATTGAGCAGGAAGGTACGCCGCAGAATGGTGACGGAACAAGCGCCGGGGCCGGACAGGCTCCGCGCGAACTGGGCACGCTGACCTTTGACGAGAATGGCAATATTTTGGGATCCGGATTTGGTCAGCCGATTGACCTTCTAGGAACGCAGTCAGGCACGTCAGAGGGGTTGCCCGATTCTCCCGATGGGCTTTTCGATCTTGGATACCAGTACGTACAGGCCGGAGAATATGACCAAGCGCAGCAGGTTTTCGAAACCTACGGGTCGCGGTATCCGGATGGGGACAGGGCGCCTGAAGCCAATTTCTGGCTTGGCGAAAGCATGCTTGCGCGGGGAGACTTTCAGTCAGCAGCGCGAATTTTTCTCAACAATCACAAGCTTCATCCCGATGGAGCGCTGGCAGCCGAAAACCTGCTGAAACTTGGCGTTTCCCTATCCGGTCTTGGGCAGCGGGAACTTGCCTGCGCAACGCTTGCCGAAGTGCCGAAGAAATATCCTGATCTTTCGAATGCATTGCAGAAACGCGTGGTAGTTGAACAACGTGCCGCCCAGTGCAAGAGTGGATAACGTGAAAGCACTCGTCGATTCCTGTTTTGCAGATATTCCGACCGACCAACCGGTGCTTGTCGCCGTATCGGGGGGAGGAGATTCGCTTGCTATGCTTCTGCTCGCGGAAGCATGGGCCAGGCAACTGGGATGCGAATTGCAGGCGGTTACGGTGGACCACGGGCTCAGACCTGAATCGGCGGCGGAAGCAGCATTTGTGGCGAGCATTTGTGCGGGCTTGAACCTCCCTCATGTAACCCTTTGTTGGGACGGGCACAAACCTGCCTTTGGCATTCAGGAGGCGGCGCGTTACTCCCGGTACAGCCTGCTGGACGAATTTGCCCATGAAATCGGCGGGGATGTCATATTGACCGGCCACACGCTCGATGATCAGGCAGAGACACTGATGATGCGGGTATCCCGATCTCACGGAGAGGGCGATGGCCGGGGTCTTGCCGGAATGTCTCGTGAGACCTTCCTGTATGGTGGTGTACGGATCATTCGGCCATTGCTCAAGGTTAGTCGGAAGGCGCTGAGGCAGGTCTTGCGCGATTTTTCGCAACCATGGATCGAAGACCCTTCAAACGAAGACGACAGCTATGAGCGCGTCCGCGTGCGCCGGTATCTTGCTGAGAATGAAGAGGTCAATCAGCGACTGCTGCATTTCGGAGCGCTTTGCGGTCGATTCCGACAGGTGCAGGCACAAGATGCGGCTATGCTGCTTGAGCAATCTCTGCGGATCGATCCGGGGCCCGTATTTACTGTCGATCGGGATTTCGTGGCGCGGCTGAAAAATCCGGCTGACACCGTCGCCTGGCACGCGGCGCAGGTCTTGCTTGCGCTTGCTGGCGGGCAATCCATGCTGTTACCGCGTCGTCGACTACGGCCTTTGCGGGAACTTGTTGGAACCGGCAGTGCGGATAATACCAGCAAGGGGACCTTGGCCGGCTGTGTCGTTGAGAGACACGGGGAGATTTTGCGGGTGTTCCGGGAAAGCCGGAACATTACGACAGTTCTTCTTGAACCCGGAGAAACGGCGATCTGGGATGGACGGCTTCATGTTCATAACGGTTCTGCGCTGCCGATACTGATCGAGTCCGGTTCGGTGTCGCAAATCCGTTCCTTCGAACGGCTTCGCGAACGCCGCTACAAGGTGCCGCTGCGCAGCGCACTGTATTCGACACCAATTATACACACGCAAACGCTGGGGGAGCGGCATCCGCCGCATCTGCCGCTTGTCGAAGCCGGGGCGTTACCAAAAGGGATCGAAGTTCGCATGGCTGCGCCGGCCCTGGAGCATTTCAGTCCCGCCTTCGACGCAGCCCTAAGAGGTTTCGTCAGGTCGTTGGATCGCTATACGGCGGCAAGTCTGCAGCCCTGATTTTGAATTCGGGATCAGGCGGGGAAAAGAAAGAATGTCCCTTAAAGCAGGAATTTGTGTCGCATTGCCTTGGCAAGGCTGTCATGTGTTCCTATTTTGGTAACAATCCTGTGCAACAAGGGACGCTTGCGAAAACGTCTCTCATGACACCCCGGGAAAGGGTAGTATGAACTCCAATTTTCGAAATCTCGCATTGTGGGCGATCATCGCGGTTTTGCTGATCGCGCTTTTCAGTCTTTTCCAGAGCCCGCAACAGCGAACCGACTCTTCCAGCATCGCCTACTCCAAGTTTCTGGAGGACGTGAATCGGGGCCGAGTCGAAGCGGTTACCATCTCTGGTCAACAGATCAGCGGTACCTACAACGACAATTCCGGGCGTTTCGAAACCTATGCACCGGAAGATCCGGCGCTTGTCGGCAAACTTGAGTCCAAGGGCGTTACCATCAATGCCGCACCGGAATCGGAAGGGTCCGCATTCGGTTCGTTCCTGTTCACTTGGCTACCGATGTTCATCATCCTCGGCGTTTGGATATTTTTCATGCGCCAGATGCAGGGATCGAGTGGCAAGGCGATGGGCTTTGGCAAATCGAAGGCGAAACTGCTGACCGAAACCCTCGGACGCGTCACCTTCGAGGATGTCGCCGGTGTCGACGAGGCCAAGCAGGATCTCGAGGAAATCGTGGAATTTCTGAAAAGCCCGCAGAAATTTCAGCGGCTCGGTGCCAAAATCCCGCACGGCGTGTTGCTCGTTGGGCCTCCGGGAACCGGTAAAACGCTTCTTGCCAGAGCCGTTGCCGGCGAAGCCAATGTACCGTTCTTCACCATTTCAGGTTCTGATTTCGTAGAAATGTTCGTGGGTGTCGGCGCCAGCCGCGTGCGCGATATGTTCGAGCAGGCGAAAAAGAACGCACCCTGCATCATCTTTATCGACGAGATCGACGCTGTCGGCCGGCATCGTGGTGCCGGACTGGGCGGCGGAAATGACGAGCGCGAGCAGACCCTTAACCAGTTGCTGGTCGAGATGGACGGGTTCGAGGCCAATGAAGGCATTATTCTTATTGCCGCCACCAACCGGCCCGATGTTCTCGACCCCGCTCTGTTGCGTCCTGGCCGGTTCGACCGCGAAGTGGTCGTGCCAAATCCGGATATCAACGGACGCGAAAAGATTCTCAAAGTTCATGCTCGCAAGGTCCCGCTTGCTCCCAACGTTGACTTGCGGGTGCTGGCGCGGGGTACGCCGGGCTTTTCAGGTGCCGATCTCATGAACCTAGTCAACGAGGCCGCTCTTCTTGCTGCCCGCCGCAATAAACGGCTGGTGACAATGGCTGAATTCGAGGACGCCAAAGACAAGGTCATGATGGGTGCGGAACGCAAAAATTCCGCAATGACCCAGCAAGAAAAACAGCTTACGGCTTATCACGAGGCGGGGCATGCTATTGTT
>JAHEHW010000116.1 GCA_024639745.1 Salaquimonas sp.
GTACCACTCGCTGTCCGCAACCGACGCTATTGACCAGATGCAGGAGGGGAGACTCTCCTCCGTGCAGCTGGTGCAGGCCTGCCTGAAACGCATCGATGAAACCGACGACGCCATCAAGGCATGGGCATATGTCGATCGAAAAGGAGCGCTTAAGCGAGCCGCGGAAATGGACGATCTGCGCAAACGTGGCTATCCGACCGGCGTCTTGCATGGCGTGCCCGTGGGCCTCAAGGATATTGTTGACACCAGGGATATCCCGACCGAACGAGGCTCGCCGATTTGTAAGGGCAGGGTGCCCGATATGGATGCGGAAATCGTGAATCGGTTGCTTGAAGCCGGGGCAGTGATCCTCGGCAAGACCAAGACCACTGAATTTGCCTTTGTTCATCCGACAGACACCACCAATCCGCATGCGAAGGACCGATCGCCGGGGGGCAGCTCGTCGGGTTCCGCGGCTGCGGTGGCCGCCCATCAGGTCCCCCTCGCAGTCGGCACGCAGACGAACGGTTCGGTGATCCGCCCAGCATCGTTTTGCGGCACTTATGGCTTTAAGCCAACTGCGGGTCAGATCTCTAGAACAGGGGTTCTGCAGACCTCGAAAACGCTTGACCAGATTGGCGGATTTTCACGGACGCTTTCCGATATTGCCCGTCTCAACCAAGCGTTGTCGTCTTACGATCCGAAAGACCCGTTGTCGGAGCCGGTGCCACGACCCGATTACATCTCCGGCGCGGCTGCGGAGCCGCCGGTCGAACCGGCACTTGCCTGGTTCGATCTACCTTTCGATGATCGGCGTAGCGGCGACAGTCGCGAGGCGATGACAGAACTGCTCGAAGTCATTGAACCCAAAGTGGAGCGCATACCATCGCCTCCCGCCTTCGCCAATCTGCTGAATGTTCAGGCGATCATCCACCAGTATGAATTCGTCCGTCATCTGGAAGCTGAACTGACAGGTCACTGGGATTTGGTGAGCGACACCCTGAAACCAGTTGTCGAGCGGGGGCGCGGCTTTACCAAGGACCAGTATGAGGACGCACTGGATATTCGGGAAAAGGCGAAAGAGTATTTCGACGCTTTCTTCCTGGATTACGATGCCATCATCACGCCATCATCTGCAGGTGAAGCGCCGCAAATCGCATCGGGCCATACCGGGGACCCGGCATTTTGCACGATTTGGACGGTTGCTGGATTGCCATCCCTGAACATTCCACTTCTTGTCGGCGCGAACGACTTGCCGATCGGTGTTCAACTGGTCGGAAGTTTTGGCCACGACGCGCGTCTGTTGCGGACTGCGAATTGGCTGATAGACTACCTCAACAAACTGGATGAGGCGGAGTCAGTGTGACCGCCCAGCGAAAGGAATCGAAATGTTATCTAACACCGCCCAAAAAGTTTTGGCGATCCTCGCCACCCTTCTGGTTTGTATATTTGTGCTCGGTCTTTCCCACAGTATATCGACCGGCTTCGCTGGCTTCTGGCTTGGTATTCCTTTCTTGATTATCGCCTTGGCCGTATTGGTAATGGCTTGGGTAGATGTCTATCAGGAAACTTTCAAATCTTCGGATAATCAGGATAACCGGTAATGGCCTCAAAGCCGGTTGTCTGGATCACTCGCAGGCTCTCCGACGCCACTCTGGAGCGCGCGCAGCATGACTATGAAACCATCATCAACTGGGATGATACGCTTCACTCTCCTGAAAAATTAGTGGAAATGAGTGGCAAGGTGGATGCCATTCTGCCCTGTCACTCAGAGCATTTTACCGCCGATTTGGTGGAGAAACTCGATTCCAGGCTGAAGATCGTCGCGAATCACTCCGTAGGTGTCGATCATTGCGATCTTGAGGCGCTGGCCAAAAAAGGAATAGTGGTAACGAATACGCCGGACGTTCTCTCGGATGCTACGGCTGAAATCGCCATGCTGCTGATGCTGGGTGCGGCCCGGCGGGCTGTTGAGGGCGACAGGATCGTACGAACCGGGCAGTGGGATTTCTGGAGTCCGGCCTTCATGGTTGGCAAGCAGGTGTCCGGAGCCCGTGTTGGAATCGTCGGAATGGGCCGAGTGGGGCAGGCCTTTGCCCGTATGGCTACTGGTTTCGGCATGGACGTTCACTATTACAATCGCTCCCGTCTCTCTCCCGAGAAGGAGAACGGCGCAACCTACCATGAAAGCCTCGAAAGCCTGCTACCCCTTTCTGATTTCCTGTCACTCCATTGCCCGGCAACAGCCGAAACCAAGGGCATGATGAATGCTGATCGTTTTGGTCAGCTTCCTGACGGCGCTGTCATGGTCAATACCGCTCGTGGCGCGCTGGTTGACGAGGATGCGCTGATCGATGCGCTTCATTCGGGAAAACTCTTTGCCGCCGGCCTGGACTGTTTTGTTAACGAGCCAGGTGGAAACCCGAAGTTTGCCGAGTTCGATAATGTCTTCATGCTGCCTCATATCGGTAGCGCGACGGTTAGAACCAGGGATGCCATGGGTTTCAGGGCGCTTGATAATCTAGACGCGTTTTTTGCCGGGCAAACGCCCAAGGATAAGCTGTAGCGCAAACATTTGGCCCGTACGCTATCTGATTCTTGTGAGAGAGTCCGTTTCTTGGGAAGGGCTTGCCGCCAACGCTCTTTTTGCCGGGAGGACGAAACGGGTCATCGATGGTTGGTGGCAAGCCTCACCAATTTTACAATTTTTCTGATCTCCCGCAATCCGCATAAAATACGCATTTTTGTACGTATTTTCTACGTAGAAGGTTCATTTTGGCACAGAATGCCCATTAAGTATGGCAATTAAAGCGATTGTAAGAAATTTACAATTTACAAGTCTGAAATTACAGAAATTACACAAATAGACACGAATTAAGGCCGTAAAGTTCGTATTTTCCTACAATTTCCTCGCTTGTCTTGTAAAAGCTGTGACAAGCCGATGCCTCGGATAGAGCTTCAGATCGGCTGTACAAGAATAGGTTTCAGGAGACAGTGAAATGACCGCGCATATGACCCCAATCGAGGCAAGTCCTTCCAGCGCTTCGTACAGCGAAGAAATTCAGCGCGCAAAGGCGTTCATCGACGGCCAGGGTGCCGCATGGAATGCTATCGATGCCGAGGCAGTGGCTCGAATGAGATTGCAGAACCGGTTCCGCTCCGGGCTCGATATTGCCAGGTACACAGCAGCAATCATGCGCCGTGATATGGCGGAATATGACGCCGACCCGAAAAATTATACCCAGTCTCTGGGCTGCTGGCATGGTTTTATCGGCCAGCAGAAGATGATCTCCATCAAGAAACACTTTGGCTCCACCAAGGGCCGGTACCTCTATCTGTCCGGCTGGATGGTTGCGGCGCTGCGTTCCGAATTCGGACCGCTGCCCGATCAGTCCATGCACGAAAAGACATCGGTACCGGCACTTATTGAAGAGCTCTACACCTTCCTTCGCCAGGCCGATTCTCGCGAACTCGGCAACATGTTCCGCGAACTGGACAAAGCTCGTGAGCAGGGTGATGTGGCTAGGGAAGCGGAGCTGACCGCTCACATAGACAATCACCAGACCCACATCGTGCCGATCATCGCTGACATTGACGCCGGTTTTGGAAACGCGGAAGCGACCTATCTCCTCGCGAAGAAAATGATCGAAGCGGGCGCCTGCGCATTGCAGATCGAGAACCAGGTGTCCGATGAAAAACAGTGCGGCCACCAGGACGGTAAGGTTACTGTACCGCATGAGGAGTTTTTGGCGAAGATCCGCGCCTGCCGCTATGCGTTTATGGAGTTGGGCGTCGAAGATGGCGTCATCGTTACTCGTACCGACTCGTTGGGCGCTGGCTTGACAAAGCAGATTGCTTACAGCCGGGAAGAGGGCGACCTGGGAGATCAGTACAATTCCTTCCTCGACTGCGAAGAAGTCACTGCGGACGATCTGAAGAGCTCCGATGTTGTTATCAAGCGTGGTGGAAAACTGCTGCGCCCGAAACGCCTGCCATCGAACCTGTTCCAGTTCCGTGCGGGAACGGGTGAGGCGCGCTGCGTACTCGACAGCATCACATCGCTGCAGAATGGCGCCGATCTTCTCTGGATCGAAACCGAAAAGCCGCATATTGGCCAGATCGGTGGCATGGTTTCGGCGATCCGCAAGGCAGTTCCGAACGCGAAACTCGTCTATAACAACTCGCCGAGCTTCAATTGGACGCTGAACTTCCGTCAGCAGGTCTACGATGCATGGGCCGAAGAGGGCAGGGATGTCTCCGCCTACGATCGCGCCAAGTTGATGGCTGTCGAGTATGACGGCACTGAGCTTGCCACCGAAGCAGACGAGCGCATCCGTACCTTCCAGGCAGACGCAGCATGTGAGGCCGGTATTTTCCACCACCTAATTACACTGCCGACTTATCACTCCGCCGCGCTTTCGACCGACAATCTGGCTAGGGAATACTTCGGCTATGAAGGCATGCTCGGCTACGTCAAGAACGTCCAGCGCAAGGAGATCCGCCAGGGTATCGAGTGCGTCAAACACCAGAACATGGCCGGCTCCGATATCGGAGACGATCACAAAGAGTATTTTGCCGGCGAAGCAGCCCTCAAGGCTGCAGGCAAGGACAATACAATGCACCAGTTTGCCTGAAGCTGACTTACACCCGAGACCATTCCACTCGTCCATGCCGGGAGGACATGGAGCTGGAGGAGAAGTTGGAAAGATTATCGGTTAAGAAAGGGCGATCCGCGGATCGCCCTTTTTTCTTGATGTTTTCCGGCTCGAATGCAGTTTAGATGAATGGAAGCGCTGGAATCGGTATTTTGCGGAGACCGCCCATGAAACTCAAATTGCACCACATTAATCTTTCCACCGACAAGGTGGATGAAATGGGCGCGTTTTACCGGGACATCCTCGGACTGGAAACCGAAACTCAGGGCCTCCCCGTGCTTGAGAAGAACAAGGGTTATTCCGGTGACGTGGCGTTCGTTACCGATGGAGCGATTCAGACCCATCTTGCCCGCCGCGACGTTCAAGCGGGTTTCAAGACCGGCAATATCGTCAATCCGCTGGAGCGGGGTCACATTGCCTATCGAACGGACGACCTCTCGACGTTCAAGGCGCACTTGGAAGAGAAGGGCGTACCGTACTCAGATTGGGGAAATGCCGCCGTGGCCGGTTGGCATCAAATTTTTTTCTATGATCCGGATGGCAATGTCATCGAGGTGCATGAAGTCGGGGAGTAGAAACCCTGTCAACCGGCTCGTCCATATGCGCTTCTTGCGGACGCTGATTGGGGAATTTGAAGGATGCGCAAAGATTCTGACAGTTGCCTCTTGCGCTTTGTTTTTTAAGGCTTTATCTACGCCGCAACTGAATGTTCTGGCGCGCTAGGCAGCAACCGGCTTTTGCGCGCCTAACTACATGGAAACTAAGCGTTTTCCGGCACGGGCCGGGAATCGGGCGTGGATCGACTGAATTGCCGGTTTGGCCACCATAACTTTGGATCGCCGCAAGAAGCCGCCGGGAAACTCGAAATGGCATCGAAAACCAATCCGTTTACTTTCCTACAACAGGTGCGTCAGGAAGTGGCCAAGGTCACTTGGCCGACTCGCCGTGAAACGATGGTAACCACGGTAATGGTACTCGTAATGATCGTACTTGCCGCCTTGTTCTTTTTGGCGGTCGATCAGATCCTGAATTTTTTCATCGGTTGGCTGCTGTCGATCGGTTCGTGATGTCGAATTCATAAGCGGCGGCTTAGTTGCAGGCACGGGGAATGTTGAAAGCAAATGGCTAAACGTTGGTACATCGTTCACGCCTATTCCAATTTCGAGAAGAAGGTGGCTGACTCGATTCAGGAGCAGGCGCGCCAAAAGGGGCTGGAAGATCTGTTCGAAGCGGTCGTCGTGCCGACGGAGAAGGTTGTGGAGGTGCGCCGCGGCCGAAAGGTTGAGGCCGAGCGCAAATTCTTTCCGGGCTATGTGCTGGTGAAGATGGACCTTACCGACCAGGCATTTCACTTGATCAAGAACACGCCGAAGGTTTCCGGCTTTCTGGGTTCCGACAACAAGCCGATGCCGATAAGTGATCGAGAAGCTGAGCGAATTCTTAATCAGGTGCAGGAGGGCGTCGAGCGTCCGAAGCCTTCTGTCTCCTATGAAATCGGTGAACAGGTTCGTGTTTCCGACGGTCCGTTCGCCTCTTTTAATGGCGTCGTT
>JAHEHW010000117.1 GCA_024639745.1 Salaquimonas sp.
GACCTGACTCTGGATTGCGCGCTCATCGACGCGAACCCGGTCACCGGAGTTTTCGAGATTCGGGATGCGGGTATACATAGACTCCTGTTTGAAGATGAGAACCTGGGCGTCTGAACGGTAGCGCGCAGGAATTATCGAAAGAAACATGCACAGCAAAGCCCCAGCGGTAACTGTGAGGATAAGAATGACGATCTTCTTGCGCCATACCGCCGCCAACAGACCCTTCAGATCGATGTAGACATCTTCGGTCAGGTTTCGTGAACCCTGCATGCTCTACTCCTGACAATTGGGTAAAGAGAAAATGTCCCAACTTGGTAATCATACGGTTAAGAGGTCGGAGTTTTTGCAGCATTGCGTAAAATTCACGATTTTGGATATCACGGTCCGAACCCGCCTTCGCGATGGCTTCGCGGACCCGCACTCATCGCAGATAATTTTTGATTCCGGCTCAAGAATTGCGGTTGCAGCGTCTCACGCTCGCGCCTATAGTCCGCCGCGACCCGGCATTACGGATCAGGTTCGGAGCGTAGCGCAGCCCGGTAGCGCATTCGTCTGGGGGACGAAAGGTCGTGGGTTCAAATCCCGCCGCTCCGACCATTATCAACCTGGATCGAACCGCTGATTGGAGTACCTGCAATTCCTCGTTCAGGAAAAATCGTACAGATATTCAGACGCTCAGGCCGATCTGGCCTGATCAAGAAGCCGTTTACACTCCAGCAATTCATAGAGTGTCGCCTGCAGATGTCGGCGATCCTCCGGGTCAAGCCCGCCATCGCGCCCGTCTTCCAGCTCGGAATGTTTGTCGTCCCGGGCACGCAATCTTTGGAGCAAACCTTTTGATGACGTTTCCTCTGAACTGCGGGAGGTGAATTCACCAACCGAAACCGCTGCCGACTTTTTGTTGCTGGCTTCTGCAGCGGGCTCCGGTGACACTTCGTCTTCAGAAGATTCAGCCGGACCGCCGCTCGCCGCGGCTGCAATCAGGGCGGCCGGATCGCTAATATCGATCTCACCACTGCCGATCCCGATCACAAAGCGGTTGCCCTGTTCCCGCAGAATGCGCTGAACGCCGCGGATCGTGTAGCCCTCTTCGTATAAGAGATGCCGAATACCCTTCAAAAGATCGACATCTTCGGGCCGGTAGTAACGTCGACCACCGCCCCTCTTCATGGGTTTTACCTGCGAAAACCGGGTTTCCCAAAAGCGTAGAACGTGCTGCGGAAGATCCAAATCGTCCGCGACTTCGGAAATCGTTCGAAAAGCGTCCGGGCTCTTACTCATGACTGTCTCCCGTGGGCGGGACGTAGGGCTCACTCGCGTCAAGCGCGATTCTTCACGCTAACTCTATAGCAAATCGTCGTCATTTGCGAACAAGATCAAATTCAGACGGCTAAGGCCGCAATGATCTGTCTTAGCTGCCGGATGACCGCCTTAAATTGCCCTTCAGCACGCTATCTTTGAGGATATTAGACGGCTTGAACACCATCACCCGTCTTGGTTTGATGGGGACTTCCTGACCGGTCTTGGGATTTCGCCCAACCCTTTCCTTCTTGTCTCTTACGACGAAGGAGCCGAAGGAAGACAGCTTTACGGTCTCACCATTTGCAACCGAGTCACAGATGGCGTCAATCACCATTTCGACGAGATCCGCCGATTCAGCGCGCGACAATCCGACGTTGCGATAAACCGCTTCCCCCAAATCCACTCCAAATTGATGGCGGCACCAAATCGTAAGGCCCGCATCAGGCTGACTCTACCCCTCCCCGCGCTTGCCTTGTATTTTTAAGCGACGCACGGATCGAATAAAGGTCCAATAATACCGTGCCGAGCGTATCCCCCGGTACCCAGTTTAGAAAGTCTATTGTTTTTTTTGAACTAGCTCAAGAGTTTACGTTGTTTTTTGGACTTAACCGAAGGTTAACAGGCTCTCACCACCGCAGTAAGATCGATCCCCAAGTAAATCCTCCGCCCATTGCTTCGAGTAAAACGACGTCGCCAGACTTCACGCGACCGTCATGGGCAGCTTCGCATAATGCCAGCGGTATGGAGGCCGCAGAAGTATTTCCGTGATGATCAACGGTGATAACCACTTTTTCGGGCGCAATATGAAGTTTTTTCGCCGAAGCATCGATAATACGCTTATTCGCCTGATGGGGGATGAACCAGTCGATATCGCCGGAATCAAACCCGGTTGCCTCATATGCCGCCTCGATCACATCCGTGATCATACCGACGGCATGACGGAATACCTCGCGCCCCTCCATCCGAAGATGGCCAACGGTGCCGGTCGTCGACGGACCACCATCGACAAACAGCTTGTCTCTAAACTGACCGTCGGAGCGAAGATGCGCGGTCAGGATACCCCGATCCGAGGAATTGCCTTCGCCCTCGATAGCTTCGCAGACAACGGCACCCGCACCATCGCCGAAAAGCACGCAGGTGGTCCGGTCGTTCCAGTCGAGAATACGTGAAAATGTCTCCGCCCCTATGACAAGGATGCGCTTGGCAAATCCCGTTCGAATATATTGGTCGGCGGTTGTGAGCGCGAAGATAAAACCCGAACAAACGGCCTGTGAATCGAAGGCCGCACCATGCTGCATGCCAAGGCGTGCCTGAATCTCGACTGCCGTTGCAGGAAAGGTATGGTTTGGCGTCGATGTCGCAAGAATGATGAGATCGATTTCGTCGATCGAAACACCGGCGTCTTCAAGCGCTGCGCGCGCGGCCCTTTCACCGAGATCCGCCGTGGTCTCCCCTTCGGCAGCGATGTGGCGCAAGCGGATGCCCGTACGCTGCACAATCCAGTCGTCAGTCGTTTCCACTACTTGTTCAAGATCGCTGTTCGTCATCACGCGCGATGGCGTGTAGGCGCCGCAACCAATGATTGCCGTTCTGATCATGCCTGCTCCAATTAAGCCGTGTCGCGCTCGGCCCCTTCACCCGCCTGTCTAGGCAGGGCCTGGAACCGTTCAAAATCGGCCGCAATCTTATCGATGATCCCGTTTCGGACCATGTCGTGACCCATTTCCACTGCGGCAGCGAATCCTTCCGCATCCGTCCCGCCATGGCTTTTGATCACCACACCATTCAGCCCGAGGAAAACCGCACCATTGACCTTTCGCGGATCCATTTTTTCACGCAACTGGTCGAAAGCAGTCTTGGCCAGCAGATAACCGAGTTTGGCGAGTATGGTCCGGCTCATCGCGGAACGAAGATATGCCGCGATCTGCTTTGCCGTTCCTTCAGCGGTCTTGAGCGCAATATTACCGGCAAAACCTTCGGTCACGACCACGTCAACGGTACCCTTGCCGAGATCGTCCCCCTCGACAAAGCCATGATAGATCATGTTCCGAACATCGGCCTCGCGGAGGATTTGCCCGGCCTCGCGCACGTCCTCCTGACCCTTTACTTCCTCGACCCCGATATTCAGCAGGCCGACCGTCGGACGGTCCAGATCATAGAGCGCACGCGCCATCGCGCTGCCCATAAGGGCGAAATCGACCAGCTGATTTGCCTCAGCTCCAACATTCGCGCCGACGTCCAGAACGACGCTCTCCCCCTTCATGTTGGGCCAGAGGGCGGCCATCGCCGGACGGTCGATACCTGGCATTGTCCTCAGGCAGAAACGCGCCATCGCCATCAGGGCACCGGTATTTCCCGCCGAGACACAAACCCCGGCGCGGTCCTCCTTCAGAGCTTCGATCGAACGCCACATACCCGATTTCCAGCGGCCAGCTCTAAGCGCCTTCGATGGCTTGTCATCCATCGCGACATGCACTTCGCAATGCTCGATCGTTGAGCGGGCAGCGACTTTAGGGAACTTCTCAAGTTCACGGCGGATCACCGTTTCGTCCCCGAACAGGACGAATTTCAGTGAGGGCCGCCTGGCCAAGGCAACAGCTGCACCTTCAATGACAACCGGAGCGCCAAAGTCGCCCCCCATCACATCGAGGGAAATTATATCGGTCTGGGATGCAACCATTTCGGCATTCTGCTTTC
Organism: Salaquimonas sp.; assembly: GCA_024639745.1. Lineage (GTDB taxonomy): Bacteria > Pseudomonadota > Alphaproteobacteria > Rhizobiales > Rhizobiaceae > Salaquimonas. The sequence goes on from JAHEHW010000117.1 coordinate 4,000, forward strand.
AGCGGAGGCTAGGCCATGATACCATAACCAAAAGTTCGTAGGCTTTAGCGGTTCGGTTGTATTCGATCAAGCGGCATGCTCGAGGAGAAGAACCGGTGATCGGTCAATCCTCAAAGATTTTTGGCAAACTGGTCCAATTAATGGCCTTTTTCCTGCTTGAACATCTGTTTCAGCTGCGAAAACGGATTTGAATCCTCCTCGTCTTCGTCAACTTTCTCTGCCACTTCGGGCAATTCAGCATCCGGTTTGCGCAGGAAGGGATCAATTTCCAGGATCAGCTGCTCGACCAGAATCGGCCATGCATCGATCGTTTCGCCATTGAAGGGCTCGGGCAGATCCGGACCTTCCGCATCGATTAGCATTTCGCCTTCGTCATTCAAAGACGGCTTCAACAATTTGGAACCCTCGGGCAAGAAAAGGCGATCAACCTCGCCACGGATACTCACATCGAGCGGATCGAGCGTAACGCTGCAAGCCTGGATGATCTCGGCGCTGAATTCGCCGCGGACAATCACGCCTTGTCTTCGCCAACGGCGGAACACGAGCTCTGCGGAGAATTCACGAACCGCCTCGATGTCGGCTTTCTCAGCCAACAGTTTGCACTCCTCCGGACTGGCCTTGATGGCCAGATCAAACCCGGATGACGCCAGAACGTTTACCTTTACCGGCCAATGCAAAGGCTGATCTTGCTTTGTATTCATGCGGAAAGGCGTAATCGCAATAACGCCGCGAAACAAGCCTCTTCGGCGGCGGTCATCAACTCGATCCGTCTCAGTTCGGAACAAACGCCGAAGGGTCGCACCATTCGAGCCGGCCCTTGAGTATTTGCTCAGCCGCCTGACGGTCGAGTTCTGCCGCGGTCTCCAGAACATAGGACGCGAGCGTGTCGGCAGGAACTTTTCCCGCTATCCCCTCCGCGCCTTCAAAACGTTTCTCGATCGCTCCTGACAGCGCCTTCTGGTCCTCCTCGTCAAGGGGAGCGCCAAACGCCTCAACCGTCGCATAAAATGAATGTATCAGGCGCTTCTTGCGTTTTGGAACGCTGGTATCACCAATCCCCAATTCACGCAGGGCGCGGTCGGTGCTGTCGATGAATATGTCAAAGACCTCCTGATTGAGGCTGGTCGTTTTCGGGGTGTCCTCGCGCACAAGGCGTCTCGAGAACAGAAACAGATGGATGCACAGGGCGTCGAACCGGCCGGTCACACTGTCTTGAAGCCCGTAACGGAGAAAGAAGACTGGGTTGCGGGACTGCATCACAACCTTGCCATAAAGTTCCTGTGGAACCTCACTTTTGCTTTTACGCGAGAAAAAACGAGAAAACATCCGCTAACCAGTAAAAAAAACGAGGTGAAACAATGCAGCGCCCCAGCGGCACGCTTGACCTTGAAGTTATCAATCACGTGCGATAGGCAGTTGCGCCGGTACCGCACAGGTAAGCCAATTCACGGATAAAACAACAATGAAATTCAGACCGTTTGATCAACTGCCGTTCACGGGTGTCAGGCCAGCAAACCTATTGGCCGCAACCATTGTGGCCGCAGCGCTGTTTTCCGCAGGCTGCACGGCTGAAAAAGTCCTAACCAATGGCCCTCAGATTACCGAGCAGCAATTAGCGCTTGTACCGGTTGGCTCGAGTCGGGATCAGGTATTGCTGGCGCTTGGAACGCCATCGACGACCGGAACCTTCGATAACGAGGTATTTTACTATATCACTCAGAAGCGCGCACGGCGCTTCGCCTATCAGAAGCTTGAATTGATCGATCAGCGCGTCGTCGCGATCTATTTCAACGAAGAAGAGACCGTGGAACGCGTTGCAGATTATGGCATCCAGGACGGCAAGCTGTTCGATTTCATCAGCCGCACGACGCCAACCGGCGGCAAGGATCAAACCTTCCTTGCGCGTATTCTGAGCCCGAGCAGCAGCGGCCCCATCAAACCGACTGCTGCCCAGCCCGGGGGCCGCCCTTACTAAAGCATCGGCATTCTTCGGCCGCACGCCCAATAGTGCCGGTCGACCGCAATGCAAGATAAATAAAAACCCCGCCAGGACTTACCTGGCGGGGTTTCTTTTCAGCGAAACAAGGGCAGCAATTAGCTATGTGCCAATACGGCCAGCAGAAGTAATGCCACGATGTTGGTGATCTTGATCATCGGGTTGACCGCAGGACC